>DATITY010000176.1:0-8097 GCA_035467235.1 Draconibacterium sp.
ACCAACCTTGACCACGATTTTATAACGAATCTGGCTTCTCTTTTTGGATTAATAGCCATGACCGGAACATTATTTGGGCTTCACAAAAACGGTTGGAAAATGCTTTACTATTTTGGACTGTTTAACCTGATACTTGTTGGCCTTAATAATTTGCTGTATTATAACAAGGAATTGATTGTGTATTTACCACTTGTTCAAAAAATTACCTTTGTAACATTTCTTTTCTGGATTTGCTGTATCAATATAAAAATTTATCATTTGAGGAAAAGCCAATGATGGTTATTTGTCATAATGAACACAAGAAAAATAGACTTCCATTCGAAATAGCAAAATGAAACAAGTAAACTTATTTTATAAAAAATACTGCCATAAAATTACCATTTACAACAGAGCAATTTTTCAAGGTGATTGAAAATTACAATTCGACCTTGTTTCCCTTCCAATTGATCTTACTTTTATTGGGGATAATATGTTTATTTCTGCTTCACACTAAACTAAAAGCCAAAGACAGATTGATTGGCATTTTTCTGGGTGTATAGTGGATTTGGTTAGGGATAGCTTACCACCTAACTTTTTTTGCTTCTATAAACAAGGCAGCAATCCTTTTTGGTGGAATCTCAATCCTTCAGGGATTATACATCTTGTTTAACACCTTGATCAGGAACAGACTCATATTTAAATTTACATCTCAAAAGAAGGACTATTGGGGCTTTTTTTTCATATTTTATAGTTTATTGATTTATCCGGCCATAAGCTATTTTGTTGAGGGTCATTTTGAAAGGACAATTATGCTGGGGTTACCTTGTCCTTCAACAATTTACACTTTTGGTTTTTTTATACTCGCAAGAAACACATTTCCCAGATACTTATTGATAATTCCCTCTTTATGGTCAATTGCAGGTTTGAGTGCAGCGATCAACATAGGGGTATTACAGGATGTAATGATGTTAATCGCAGCGATAGTGGCAAATATTATTTTAGCCAGAAGACAGAAATAACAAAAAATTGCTGCTTTCAGCTAAACACTAACCAGCCCTTATAAAAGCTTAACGAAATCCGCTGCTATGTTAAATCTGTTCCCTTAACAACCAAATTCCAAATTAATTCCTAAATTCGTGCCAATATGCGGAATAAAAACACAGCCTTATTCTTATTAACCTTTGCCTATGCCATTCTGCTTGGGCACAGCATTATTCCGCACCACCATGACGATGACCACCAAATAACAGCAAAGCATAATTTTCATGAACATCATGAGCATCATGAAAATGAAAGCAAGTCAGAAGATCACGATCATAATTTTGATCACTTCCTGCATGCAACTGATGGTTTTGTTGTAACCGGGAGCCACATTTCCACCAATAATTTTTCAAAGCAAGTCCCTTTTTTTGATGCTTACTTGGGTGACCATTTTCATTTAGCTGAGTTTGATATACCCCCTTTACTCCTTACGGGTACTGCGGATAATCCCATATATTTTTCACCACATTCTCCACCTACCGGCCTGAGGGCGCCTCCAGCCATGCTTATTTAAAAAGCTTTCTTATCAGTAAGCGGACACTGTTTGCAATTGAATTTTGCTCGCAGTGCAATGCTATTTTACCATTGTTCAATTTTTTAAAAATATTCCATTATGAAAAAATTACTCCCAATAATTTTGATCTTCACACTCTTGCTGGCAGGCTGTTCAGGCGATCAATCAAAAGAAAATAACCCTGCTGAAAAAACGCATCAGCACGAGGATGGTTCTGTTCATGAAAGCCATGAGGAAGAAAAACAGGAACAGGAAGAATTTTCTGTTTCGGCTGATACGCTCTCGATACAAAAACAAACTGAGAGCGAACATACACATGACGGAACTGATCAACCGCATACTCATTAATTCAAATCAAATTTTATACAATGAACAAATTTATCATAACAATATCCGCGCTGGCCATCCTGCTTTTGTCCTGCGACAGCAAAAAGGAAGAACAAGGGAGCGGGCAAGAACCGGAATCGCTGGCCTATACTTTGTATTCCGACAAATCGGAAATCTTTGTGGAATTCAAGCCGCTGGTTGTGGGCAGCGCATCGAAATTTGCAGCACACTTTACCATACTCGGAGAAAAATTTCTTCCGCTTACCAAAGGTTCAGTTACGGTTAGTTTGATTGTTGGCGATAAAGGCATTAAACAAACTGCGGACAAGCCGAGTGTGCCCGGCATTTACCGACTTTCCTTATCGCCTGTAGTTGCAGGAACAGGCAAATTGGTTTTTGACATTGTAACTGAATCTTTCAATGACCGGATTGTGATAGAAAATATAAAAGTGTATGCCGATGAAAAAACTGCGTTGGCTGATCAATCCGAAGATGCCGGAGGCGGTGATATCACCTACTTAAAAGAACAAGCTTGGAAAGTGGAATTTGCAAATTCACCGGTGCAAAAGCAACCATTCAATGATATTATAAAAACCAGCGGGCAAATTCTTTCAGCGCCGGGTGACGAAATGATCGTTACGGCCAAAGCAAGCGGGATTGTTTTGTTTTCGGGAAACAGCACCCTGATTGGCTCAGAAGTAAATGCCGGAACAAACCTTTTCACCATTTCGGGGGGCAATATGGCTGAAGGAAATATTGATTCTAAATACAAAGAAGCAAGAGCAAACTTCGACAAAGCAAAAACGGATTATGAACGCGCATCTGAATTGGTAAAAGACAAAATCATATCCCAAAAAGATTATCAGGAAACCAAACTGAAACACGATAACGCCCAAACAGCCTTTAACACCATCGCCAAAAATTATTCCGCCAACGGACAAAGTGTTTCAGCCGGTATGCAAGGGTTTGTTAAAAATATTTTTGTTACCAAGGGGCAATTTGTTGAAATGGGAACACCTCTTGCCACGATATCGAAAAACAGGAAACTGATTTTACTGGCAAATGTTTCTCAAAAATATTTCGATAAGCTTTCTTCTATTACTTCGGCCAATTTCAAAACTACCGAAAGCGATAAGATTTTTAATACGGCAGAACTAAACGGCAAATTGATTTCTTATGGAAAAAGCGCGACGGCAAATTCACCTTTCATTCCGGTTACCTTTGAAATTGACAATACAGGAAACCTTGTTCCTGGATCGGTGGTGGAAGTATTTCTGAAATCTCAACCAATTCCCGATGCCCTTGTGATCCCGGTGACATCGTTAATTGAAGAGCAGGGAAACTTTTTTGTTTATGTGCAAACCGAAGGAGAAAGTTTTCAAAAACGTGAAGTCAAACTGGGTACATCAAATGGAGAAAATGTTCAACTACTCTCGGGCGTAATGGAAGGAGAGCGGATTGTTACCAAAGGAGCCTATCAAATCAAATTATCCCAATCAAGCGGAACCCTGCCTGCGCATGGACACGAACATTAATAACGAAACATAATGCTCAACAGAATAATAAACTTTTCACTCAACAACAGGCTGCTTATCATAGTAGCATCGGTTTTACTTATCGTGTTCGGATCGTATGTAGCCACCCGTATGGAAGTGGATGTCTTTCCGGACCTCACCGCACCCACCGTTGTAGTGCTCACAGAAGCACACGGCATGGCGCCCGAGGAGGTTGAGAAACTCGTGACCTTTCCTATTGAAACTTCCGTAAACGGTGCAAGCCATGTTCGCAGGGTTCGCAGTTCCTCATCGGCTGGAATTTCTGTTATATGGATCGAGTTTGAATGGAACACTGACATTTTTAAAGCTCGGCAGATCGTAAATGAAAAAATTATTGCTGTTGCCGAAAAACTGCCTCAGGGTGTTGGGAATCCGACAATGGCTCCGCAGAGTTCGATAATGGGTGAAATCATGTTGATCAGTTTAACAGCCGACAGTACTTCACAAATGGACTTGCGAACCATCGCCGACTGGACAATCAGACCCCGATTGCTAGCCACCGGAGGTGTTGCCCAAGTAGTTGTAATCGGCGGTGAATTCAAGCAATATCAGATTTTGGCCTCACCGCAAAAAATGAATTCCTATCAGGTTTCTCTTTCTGAATTAATAAGAGCAAGCGAAGAGGCGAACGGAAATTCTTCAGGTGGTTTCATCAGCGAATACGGAAATGAATATATCGTCAAAGGAATCGGCAGAACAAGTGATGTAAACGAAATTGGAAAGTCTGTAATCAAAACTTCCGGAGGAAAAGTAATTCGAATTGAAGATGTGGCGGAAATAAAAATAGGTGCAGCACAAAAAATTGGTGATGGTTCACTCAAAGGAAAACCAGCTGTAATTATGACCGTGATGAAACAACCTGCAACCAACACACTTGAGCTGACAGACAAAATTGATATCGGTATAGCAGAAATGCAAGCCGGCCTGCCACAAGACATTCATATCAACACCCAAATTTTCCGTCAGGCTGACTTCATAAACGCATCCATAAGCAACATTCAGAAAACCTTGTTAGAAGGAAGTATTTTCGTCTTCATCATTTTGTTTTTATTCCTGATGAATTGGCGGGCAACAGTAATTTCATTGCTTGCAATACCGATTTCACTCATTGTTGCCATACTCACATTGAAATGGTTAGGATTTACGATCAACACCATGAGTTTGGGCGGAATGGCCATTGCAATAGGCGCACTTGTTGACGATGCCATTATTGATGTTGAAAATGTCTTCAAAAGATTAAAGCTAAATGCCATCAAGCCCGAAGCAGAACGCAAAAACAAACTCAAAGTAATTTTTGACGCATCGGTTGAAATCAGAACAAGCATAATTAACGCCACATTCATCATAATCGTCGCATTTGTTCCGCTATTCTTTTTATCAGGCATGGAAGGAAAACTGCTTGCCCCGCTTGGCATTGCATTCATCGTTTCACTTTTCGCATCGCTTATTGTCAGCATAACACTTACACCAGTTTTAGGTAGCTATCTTTTGGCCGACGAAAAAATGTTGCAGAGGCAACATGGAGAAAGTTGGCTGGTTCAGAGGCTGCAAAAGATCTACACAATTATGCTTGAAAAAATTATGCACTGGAAAAAAACAGTTCTTGCAATGGCCCTGGGCTTATTACTGGTAGCCTTGATTGTAATGGGTCAGTTGGGAAGAAGTTTTCTGCCTGAGTTCAATGAAGGTTCACTAGTGATCAGTGCCGTTTCACTCCCCGGAATTTCCTTGGAAGAGAGCAATAAAATTGGAACGGCCGTTGAAAAAGCATTACTCACCGTTCCGGAAATTGAAATCACTACACGAAGAACCGGCAGGGCGGAATTAGACGAACATGCACAAGGTGTAAACGCTGCCGAAATTGATGCGCCATTTACTTTGAAAAACAGGGGCCGTGAAGCGTTTATGCAGGAAGTTCGTGAAAAGTTGGCAGGGGTTACAGGTGCTAACATCACAATTGGGCAACCCATTTCCCATCGAATTGACCACATGCTTTCAGGAACACGGGCCAATATTGCCATCAAAATTTTTGGTAGCGATTTGAACCAATTGTTTTCCATTTCCAATCAAATCAAAAACGAAATTCAAAATGTAGCGGGTCTGGTTGATTTAAGTGTTGAGCCGCAAGTTGAAATTCCGCAGTTGCAAATTAAAGCAAAGCGCGACATGCTCAATCACTATGGAATCACAATAGGGGAATTTAATGAGTTTGTAGATGTAGCTTTTGCCGGAGAAAAAGTTTCGGAAGTGTATGAAGGTGCACGGACCTTTGATTTAATGCTGAAATTTGACGAAGCCAACAGGGGTAAAATGGACAATATCAGAAACACCTTGATTGACACCCATGACGGACAGAAAATTCCTCTCGATTATGTGGCAGACATAATAAGCACCACCGGACCCAATACCATAAACAGAGAAAATGTTCAGCGCAAAACTGTTGTAAGCGCCAACGTGGCCGGGCGAGACCAGAAAAGTGTGGTACAGGAAATTCAAAAAATCATATCTGCGAAGATCACTTTACCTGAAAACTATCGCATAGAATTCAGCGGGCAATTCGAATCAGAAACAGAAGCGTCGAAAACTTTATTAGTTACTTCACTGCTTTCCATTCTCGTTATTTTCCTTTTGCTCTATCAGGAATTTAAAAATGTAAAAACTGCAGGTATCATTTTACTCAATCTTCCATTGGCACTGATAGGTGGTGTGTTCACCATCTGGTTTACCAGCGGCATCATGAGTATACCGAGCATTATCGGTTTCATCACTTTGTTTGGAGTGGCAACAAGAAACGGTATCTTGCTCGTTTCTCATTACAAAACTTTAGGTGAGGAAGGAATGAATTTGTACGACACCATTATCACTGGATCAAAAGACCGCCTCAGCCCTATACTGATGACAGCGCTAACTGCAGGATTGGCACTAGTACCGCTTGCCATTGCAGGTGATTTGCCCGGCAACGAAATTCAAAGCCCGATGGCAAAAGTCATTTTGGGCGGACTGCTCACATCCACACTACTTAATATTTTCATAGTGCCGGTTGTTTATTATATGTCGAATTTAAAAACTAAATAGCCATGTATATTCTTATCAAAACCCTTATTACTGCCTTGATCATTGTTGGAATTTCAGAAGCCGGAAAGCGGTACACAACAGTTGGAGCCATCCTAGCCTCTCTGCCTATTACTTCTTTGCTGGCTTTTGTTTGGCTTTATGTAGACACGAAGGACACAGGAAAAGTTTCCTCTCTTTCCTGGGAAGTATTACTGATGGTAATTCCGTCCTTGGTATTTTTTGCTGCATTGCCGCTATTGCTCAAGGCTATGAAATTTTTTCCAGCCCTTTTTCTTTCAGCAGCTATTACTGCAGCCGCGTATTTTCTATGGATGCTGTTGCTCAAAAAATTTGGTCTAATACAATAAAAATATCAGAACAATGAGAAATAAAATCGATATCATTACATTATTCACACTAATCATTTGCGTCCAGGCTAACGCACAATCCGATTTGGAAACTGTGCTTTCACAAATCAGCAGAAACAATAAAACACTTCAGTCGAATGCTCAGTTCTGGGAGGCGCAAAAAATGCAGTTTAAAACCGGCAACACCCCTGTCGACCCGGTGATAGAATACGATTATTTGTCAGGAAGTCCGGCTGATGCAGGCAACCAACACGAATTCAAATTAGTACAGAAATTTGATTTTCCTACTGTATATGTCAAGAAATCGCAGTTGGCAGAACAGCAAACCGCTCAGGCAGAATTTGAACTCACTGCTGCGCGGCAAAATATTTTGTTGGACGCAAAAACAATTTGTTTAGAATTGGTTTATCGCAATAAAATGCACTTGCAATTGGAACAACAAAAAAATAACAACGAAAAGTTGCTTACTGATTTTCAGACCAGATTGGATAAGGGAGAGGGAAATATATTAGATGTGAACAAAGCCAAGCTCCAGCTCATTGAAATCAGGAGGGAATTTCAGGAGAATCTTTCTGATAAAGCGCAACTCAACGAAAGGCTCACTGCATTAAACGGAGGAAATCAAATCACTTTTACTGATACCATTTACCCTGCGGTATCTGTCATTTCCAGTTTTGTCCAATTACAAACCGATTACGAAAATGCTGACCCAATAAAAAAAAGTCTCGAACAGCAAAAACTTATTTCACAAAAATCGTTGGAACTTAGCAAGGCAATGTGGCTGCCAAAAATTGAAGCAGGTTATCGTTACCAGGGTATACTGGGACAAACCTATAACGGCATCCATACCGGGATTTCCATACCACTCTGGGAAAATAAAAACAGTGTAAAATTGCAAAATGCGAAATTGCTTTTTCAAGATTTGAATTTGCAAGACCACCAGACCACCATCGATACTGAAATAAAACAGAAGTTTGAAAAATACACCAACTTAAAAATCACTTTAAATGATTATCAAACGGCTTTCGAATCCATAAACAGTACAAGAGTTCTAAACAAGGCCCTTTCTTTGGGAGAAATATCAACCATTGAATACTTTCTGGAAATGAACTATTACAATACGGCACTCAAAAATTATTTGCAAACGGAAAAAGACTATCACCGGGTAATTGCCGAATTGTTTAAATACCAGTTGTAAAGGAGAAAGTCTTGCCAAAAAATAAACTATGAGCCCTCTCCGAAAAGTCCAGTAAATCAT
>DATITY010000177.1:0-8863 GCA_035467235.1 Draconibacterium sp.
CGAAATTAACGCTTTTATTTACGAGCAGAAATTTACCCGCTTGCTGCTAAAACATTTTTTGATTGACCTGAAAAACAGCCGCGAGATAAAACTGAGTGAATGGAAAAAGCGTTCGTGGAAATTCAAATTACGGGAATCTCTTGCACACATTGTGAGTCCGATGCTATAAGATTAAAACGGCAACTTCCCCAAATCCAAATTTCCGCCCGAAAGAATAATTCCCACTTTTTTATTCTGAATATCGACTTTGCCTTCAAGAATTGCACCCAGCGGCACTGCCGAAGAAGGCTCGATAATGATTTTCATCCGCTCCCAAATCATGCGCATCGCCTCCACAATTTTTTCTTCAGAAACGGTTACAATATCATCAACGTTTTGCATGATAATAACAAAATTTCTCTCACCCAATGAAGTGAGCAAACCATCGGCAATGGTTTTTGGATTGACTGAAGGGATGATTTTTTTCTCGTGAAACGAGCGAAATGCATCGTCGGCACCCGCAGGTTCGGCAGCAATAACATTACAATTTGGCAGCAAATACTTTGCAGAAAGAGCGGTTCCGCTTAACAATCCACCTCCGCCAACCGGTGCCATGATAATATCGAAACTTCCGGCATCTTCTATCAGTTCTTTTGCGGCAGTTCCCTGTCCGGCAATAACATTGAAATTGTTGTAAGGATGGATTTCTGTTGCACCGGTTTCGGCAACAATTCTGGCAAGTGTGCTTTCGCGTGCCTGCAAAGTTGGTTCGCAAAACGTTATTTTTGCACCGTAACCAGCCACAGCTTTCTTTTTAATTTCGGGCGAATTATCTGGCATAACAATGTGAGCGGCTATTCCACGCATTCTTGCTGCCAATGCCAAAGCAGCGGCATGGTTTCCTGACGAATGTGTCGCAACTCCTTTTTGAGCATCTTCATTAGTTAACGAAAAAACGGCATTGCAAGCTCCCCTAAATTTGAACGCTCCCACTTTCTGTAGATTTTCACATTTAAAAAACAGGTTGCCCCCAACAATTTTGTTGATACTTGATGAAGTTAAAACCGGCGTGCGGTGTGCATATTTCTGCACAATGAGGTGTGCTTTTTCAATATCGGCAAAAACTGGAATATCCATATTAATTTGGTTTTGAAAATTTCTGATTCAGAAGGTCATAATCCGTTTTGTAAATCGATTGGTCAGCAAGTTCTTTGATTCGTTTTAGTCCTGAAATATAAAGGAAAACCAAAAATGCAAGAAAAACAATCGTCAGCCATCCGATGCGGGTAAACAGGATAAAATCGTAAATTCCGTGTAGAATAATTGGATAAAGAAGCGCTTTCATTTTGAGTTGCTGCCTTTGTTTTTCATAAAATTTTGCCATTCCAAAATAGAAACCCATTGTAACCCCAAAAACGGCGTGTGCCGGAACTGCAGTAATTGCACGCATGATTCCTGTAAAATGGCCATTCCCGGTTACATACAGGATATTTTCGACTGCAGCAAAACCAAGTGAAATGAAAACCGCATAAACAATTCCGTCAAGTTTATCATTAAACTCGCGACGTTTCCAAATCAATAAATAAAGTGCGATGTATTTAAACAGTTCCTCAGAAAAAGCAGCTACCGCAAAAGCATTCCATGCCGCAGAGCCGAGTCCTGAAAACAGTTGTGAAAAACTGCTGAGAAAACTTTCCAGAAACATTATTGGAATTACTGTTAAAGCGCCAAAAAGCAGTGCCAGCATTAACAATCGAATCGGTTCTCTTTCGTATTTATCCCGAAAATAAATATACCCTGCAATAATAAACACCGGCGCCAGCGACAGAATTATCAAATCCATTTTCCCAAATTTTTCCTTGTACAGACGCACAATTGTGAGTCTCTGTCCAAAACTTTGTAATTTGTAAAGACGCACAATTGTGCGTCTCTACAAAATACTTTTTATCAATTCCCTCATAATCACAGTCATTTTTGGTTCTGCTTTCATTGCCACTTCCTGCACCTCTTCGTGCGAAATCTCAACAATTTCGCCGGGAACGCCGCTGTCAGTAACAATCGAAATTCCAAAAACTTTTATATTCATGTGACGTGCAACAATAACTTCAGGAACTGTTGACATACCAATAATATCGGCACCCAGCAACCGGTACATTTTATACTCGGCCGGAGTTTCAAAAGTAGGACCGGAAACACCTGCATAAACACCTTCCTTAACTTCGATATTATTCTGTAATGCAATTAATTTGGCTTTGTTCCGCAATCGCTCGTCGTAACATTTGCTCATATCGGGGAAACGGGTACCCAACTCTTTTATATTTTTCCCCCGAAGCGGATGTTCCGGAAACGAATTGATATGGTCGTTAATCAAAACAATCTCGCCAACATGCCAGCCGGGATGTAATCCGCCACTCGCGTTCGAAACAAAAAGATGGGTGATTCCCACAAATTTCAACACCCGAACCGGAAAAGTTACTTCCTTCATCGAATAACCTTCGTAGTAATGAAAACGTCCTTGCATCGCAAGCACTTTTTTTTCGGCCAACATACCGTAAATCAATCGTCCGGCGTGCCCATCAACAGTTGAGATTGGAAAATTAGGAATTTCATTGTATGGGATTGAATCGATGATTTCGATTTCGTTGACAAGTCCACCAAGTCCTGTTCCAAGGATAATTCCGATTTCGGGTTCAGCGTTTATTCTTTCTTTTATGAAGTTCGCGGTTGCTTTTATTTTCTCCAACATAATTTAAAATTTTCTTATTGAACTCATTTTCCCCATCATCGAGGAATTTCACTTTCACCGGCAAATAATACAAATTCATTTTAAAATCCTCGGGCAAATTGGCCAAATCTTTTAACCGCATCGAATCTTTTTCGGTGGTTACAATTATTTTTTTATCAGATTTTAATGCCTCGAATTTTTGCATTACCGATTGAATATCAGCATCTGAATAATAATGATGATCAGGGAACGATAATATTTCTATTTTTTTTGAGAATTGTTTCAAATGTGCATAAATGAGATTTGGTGAGGCGATTCCGGTTAAAACCAGCAACGAATATGATTTTTCAGTATAAAACGATTTATCGGGTTTTAAAGCCGAAAAAACAGGTTCAATATTTCCGTGGCTCAAAGCTGTAAAAAACAGACTCTGATATGGTTTTAACCTGACATCTTTTTGCAGGATACGCCGCATAATAGGTGTGACTTCGTTGGGGCATTTTGTAAAAACAATAATATTTGCACGTCGCATTTGCGCTATTCCTTCACGCATACGGCCTGCCGGCAACAGTGTATCATCTTTAAGCTGACGGTTGTAATCGATAAGCAAAATGTTTATTCCTGCAATGATTCTCCTGTGTTGAAATGCATCGTCGAGCAGCACAACATCAGGAATCCTGCTGTTTTTCGGGTCAAGCAGCGTTTCAACTCCCAGCACCCTGTTCTCGCAAACTGAAACTGTAATATCCGGGAACCGGTTTTTTATCTGTAACGGTTCATCGCCAACTTCTACCGCCTTCGAAGTGGTTTCAACAATCCGAAACCCCGATGTTTTTCGTTTATAACCTCTGCTCAAAGTAGCCACTTCGTATTTTTCGTGCAGCAGGTTTACAAGATACTCCACCTGTGGAGTTTTGCCTGTTCCGCCAACGGTAATATTTCCGATTGAGATTACTGGTACATCAAACTCCGTCGATCGAAGAATTCCCAAATCGTACATTTGGTTGCGGATGTAAATTATAAATCCATAAATCCACGAAAGAGGATATAAAAAAATATACTTCATGTAATGGCTGTCTTTATTTTGGCTAAGATAAGAAAATGTGTGCATCTTTTTAAATTCAGCACAATTCCAATATTAACGACAAAAAAAATGAGGACTGCTTAATTCTAACAATCCTCACTTTTCCAAACTGTTGTTTATTTTACCTTTTCCAAAGCTTTGAACTTTGGAAAAGTTGCATCTAATTAATTAATAAAAATATCATACGGCATCCGGGCATAAATGCCATTCATACCCGACACTTTTTTGAAATATTCGTAATAACGGTATTTTTCACCAAGTTCGTTTTGCAGGAATTTTGCTCTGATATTGTCTGTCCCCACTTTAAAAAGCTCTTCAAACGGGTCGGGCAAACTAGGTAAAGATACAGTACGGTACTCATCCAGTCCTTCAATTTCAGCAGCCAGTGCAATGGCGTCTTTCAACCCGCCAAAATCGTCAACCAAGCCGATTTCCTTTGCATTTTCGCCACTCCAAACACGGCCCTGTCCAATTGAATCAACTTGTGCCACTGTCATTCTGCGCCCTTCGGAAACATGCGAAATAAAAGTGCTATATCCTTCCTCAATGGTGGCCTGCATCATTTTCTGCTCATAATCGGTCATTGGGCGGGTGAGTGTCAGCAAATCAGAATTTTTGTTGGTTTTCACAACATCGGTGGTAATTCCCAATTTGTCGTTTAACAACTCACCAAAATTCGGAATGGTTCCAAAAATTCCAATTGAACCTGTAATTGTATTTGGGCTGGCCAGAATTTTATCGGCTGCACACGAAAGGTAATATCCACCCGAAGCAGCCACATCGCCAAACGAAACCACAAGGGTTTTCTCATCGGCAGCCAGTTTAACTTCGCGCCAGATTGTTTCCGAATCGAAAACTGTTCCTCCCGGTGAATCGATGCGTAAAACAATTGCTTTGTAACTGCTGTCCTGGCGTACTTTGCGAATCTCTTTTGAAAGTTTTTCTCCATCGATAAATTCGCCACCAAACGACATTCCGATATCTCCGCTGGCATATATTACCGCAATTTTATTCCGGCTGAATTTTTTATCCTTCGCCGGAACATCAGCATATTTTGAAGCGCTTATCACCGGAACTCCTTTTGTACCTTCAATTCCCGTAATTTCCCTTAAGTCATCCAAAACTTCGTCTTTGTATTTCACCTCATCAACCAATCCCGATTCAACTGCTTTTCTTCCTTTATTAAAAGTCTGAACTTCGTCTGCAAGCACATTTAAGCGTTCAACTGTAATATTTCTTTCGTCTGAAATTCCTTTTAACATGTGGTTCCATAAACTTCCCATGTAAGTAAGCTGCTGCTCTCGGTTTTCTGCGCTCATTTTATCGAGCATAAACGGTTCAACAGCGGCTTTAAATTTACCGTGACGAACAATCTGCATTTCAATACCCACTTTATCCAAAGTTTTTTTGAAAAACATCATTTCTCCACCAAGCCCGCGAAAATCGACTGAAACTTCAGGGTGGATCACGATTTTGTCGGCAACAGTTGCCAGGTAATATGCCTTTTGGTCCATCATATACTGATCGGCATGGGCATATATCGGTTTATCGCAGTTTTTCTTAAATTCAATCAGTGCATTCCTGATTTCTTCAACCGATGCCATTCCTCCGCTTACCATCGAAAGCTTCAGGTAAACTCCTTTAATCCGGTCATCTGTCGCGGCATTTTCAAGCGAAGTAAAAATATCGTCGAGTCCAAGCGATTTTACCTGTGATAAAAATGGTAATTCCATATCTTCAAACGGGTCGTTTGGGGCACGGTCAACAATTTGCCGGCTCATATCGATTACCAGCATTGAATTATTTTCGACTGCCACCTGTTTTTCTGCTGATGAGATGATTGCCCCGATAATCATAAAAAGCAGGATCATTCCAATAATCGAAACCGCAAAAACCCCGACAACGGTTGCCAAAACATATTTAAAAAACTCTTTCATATTAATTTGTGTATTTATATTTCATTAATTTTAACTCTTCTAACTAATCGGTAATAACATTCTTAAAAAATTACAAATATACACTTCTATGCATCAGGTTTTTTTGGGAATAGGTGGAAATACCGGAAATAAACAAGATAATTTCGATAAAGTTTACACATTCATTAAAAATGAGTTAGGTGAAGTTTTACGAAGTTCGTCTGTTTACGAAACTTCGCCGTGGGGATTTCAAAGTGAAGATAATTTCTGGAACCAGGTTTTGGTAGTTGAAACGGAATATTCACCGGAAGAGCTACTACAAAAAGTTGCCAAAATTGAGAATTGGTTTGGCCGCGAACGAGGAACTACCGGCTACACTTCACGCAAAATGGATATCGATATTTTGTATTTCGATGAGCTTGTGATAGAAACCGAAAACCTTACCATTCCTCATCCGCAAATTGCCAACCGTCTGTTTGTTTTGGTTCCGCTTGCAGAAATTGCTCCGGAATTTGTTCATCCTCTGCTTAAAATAACTACTTTGGAAATGGTTGAAAACTGCCCTGACAAATCAGAAATAAATAAAATTGATTTGTAAATACTCCATTTTAAAATTCAAAATATCAAGTATTAAAACACAAATATTATTAAACCTTTAAATCCAAAGTTCCAAATCTGTATCTTTCCAATAGTTTTGTTAGAAAAATAAACCTGTTATGAATTACTATCTCAATAAATCTCTATTAATCACTATAATTCCAAAAAACTAATGCTGAAAATTGACTACCAACTTCAACCCGAAAACCTCTCCAAAAAGCTTTCTCTTTTCTGGGAACTTTCCGGTGAGAAAATAAAAAACATCGATAAGAACTACGATTCCTCAAAAGGTTCGCCTGTTTTTACCATAAACGGAAAGTATTCTACACGCGGCTGGACCGAGTGGACACAGGGTTTTCAGTTTGGCTCGGCCATTTTGCAGTTCGATGCCACAGGTGAAAACTACTTTTTGGAATCGGGCCGAAAAAGCACGCTTGTAAAAATGGCGCCACACATCAGTCATACCGGTGTTCACGACCACGGTTTCAACAACCTGAGTACTTATGGAAACCTGATCAGGCTGATGATCGAAGGCAAAATACCTTTCAACGAATGGGAAAAGAATTTTTATGAACTGGCACTCAAAATTTCAGGTGCGGTGCAGGCTGCGCGCTGGACAAAAATAAAAGACGGCGGGTTTATATACTCTTTTAACGGGCCGCACTCTTTATTTGTCGATACAATCCGTTCTGTGCGGATTTTGATGGCAAGTCACCTGCTCGGCCATGTTTTTCAGGGTGAAGGCGATGTGAAAATTTCATTGCTCGAACGGGCAATCCAACACATTTCAGCAACGGCAAAATATTCCGTTTTTTATGGCGAAGGCCGCGACAATTATGATGTTTGGGGAAGAACAGCCCACGAAAGCATTTTTAATGTGAACGACGGGAATTACCGCTGCCCCAATTCGCAACAGGGTTACACCGGCTTTTCAACCTGGACACGTGGTTTGGCCTGGGCAATGTTGGGTTTTACAGAAGAATTGGAGCTTCTTGAAAATTTGTCTGAAAATGAAATGGAACCTTTTAGTGGCAAAGCCAAAATCGAAAAAATGATGTTTAAAGCTGCCAAAGCCACTTGCGATTTTTACATCGAATACACTCCAGTTGACGGAATTCCATACTGGGATACCGGTGCGCCAAATCTGCATAAACTGGGTAATTATCTTGAAAAACCAGCCAATCCTTTTAACGATTGGGAACCGGTTGACAGTTCGGCAGCAGCAATTGGTTGTCAGGGTTTATTAAGACTTGGAAAATATTTAACCGGAAAAGGAGAAAAAGTAGCCGGTGAAAAATACTGGCAAGCCGGATTAACCGTGATGAATTCACTGTTGGATTATCCATATTTGAGTACCGACCCACAACATCAGGGTCTGATTTTGCATAGTATTTATCATCAACCAAATGGATGGGATTATGTTCCTGCCGGACAAAAAATACCCTGCGGCGAATCGTCGATGTGGGGCGATTATCACGCACGGGAAGTCGCTTTGTATTTGCAAAGAATAATAAACAAAGGGAAATATTATTCTTTTCTTCCTTTTTGAAATAATATTTTTAAACGCCACTTCTAATGAACACAGAAGAAGTTTGATTAAATTTGTTCAAAAACATTAAAGATGAATATTCAGGCTGAAAAATTAGAGTTGATAGAATGGATTACTAAATTGAATGACAGTTCAGTAATTGCAAAAATACGTGAGTTAAAATTGAGTTATACTCAATCAAAAGATTGGTGGGATTCCTTAAAAAAGGAAGAATTGGAATCAATTGAAAGGGGCCTTAAAGATCTGGAGGAAGGCAGAACCCATTCGCACGAAACTGTCCGAAGTATATATGAAAAATACCTATAAAATAATTTGGTCTGATGAAGCGTTGTTCAATTTAAAACAAATCATTGTATATCTTGAACAAAATTGGACAATCAAGGAAATAAACAAGTTTGCCTTTTTACTCGATCGACAATTAAATCGTATTCAAAATAATCCTCTGTTATTTGCTGAAAGTAACAAACAAAAAAACTTCCGAAAATCTGTTCTAACTAAACAAATTTCAATTTATTACAGGATCAATAGCTTTGAAATTCAAATAATTACCTTATTTGACAACCGCCAAAATCCAAAAAAATTAAACAAATTTTAATGGCAACCGAACTAACCGATTTTTCAAAATTGTGTGTTCATACACTTACTACAAAACCCTGGAATTTGCGACAGTGCATTGAAAATTACAGCGCTGCCGGGATTCACGGAATCACCATCTGGCGAAATGTACTTGAAAATCAAAACCTTCAGGAAGCAAAAATGATGCTTGATGATTTTGGGATAAACGTGGTTTCAATAGCCCGCGGCGGATTTTTTCCATCGGTCGAAAAATCGAAAAGAGATGCTGCCATCAATGATAATTTATTTTGTTTTGAACAGGCCGCAGCAGTTGGCGCCCCTTTGATTGTGCTGGTTTGTGGCGCCGACGGACGACAACCGCTCGAAAAATCACGAGAACAGATTAAAGAGGGAATTTTAAAAATACTTCCGCATGCTCATTCTGCCGGGGTAAAACT
>DATITY010000178.1:0-3235 GCA_035467235.1 Draconibacterium sp.
TCAGGAATAACTGAAAAAATATTTTTTATACAACTTTTTAAAAATAAGAATTGTTTCAGATTAAAAATCCGCATCAAATGCAATGGATCCCGTACCACCGGATTTAACCCCTGCTTTTTGGTATTCCGATACCCTTTTTTCGAAGAAATTGGTTTTGCCTTCCAGTGAGATCATCTCCATAAAATCAAAGGGGTTGGTCACATTGTACACCTTGTCACAGCCGTATTCAACCAAAAGGCGGTCTGTTACAAATTCCAGATACTGCGTCATTAAAACGGCATTCATTCCGATCAGGCTTACCGGCAGGGACTCTGTGATAAATTCCCGCTCGATTTGCAAAGCGTTCACCAGGATTTCCGTAATTCTGGACTTAGGAACCTTATTTTTAACATGGTTTTGATGCAGGAAAACCGCAAAATCCGCATGTAATCCTTCATCCCTGTTTATCAATTCGTTTGAAAAGGTTAGTCCGGGCAGCAGGCCTCTTTTTTTCATCCAGAAGATGGCGCAAAAACTACCGGAAAAGAAGATTCCTTCCACAGCAGAGAAGGCTATAAGCCTTTCTGCAAAACTGTCACTTTCAACCCATTTTAAGGCCCAGTCGGCTTTTTTCTTAATAGCCGGAAATACTTCTATGGCCTGAAAGAGTTCCGTTTTTTCCTTTTCGTTCTTGATATAGGTATCTATTAATAAGGAATATACTTCTGAATGTATATTCTCCATCATCAGCTGAAAACCATAAAAGAATTTAGCTTCGGTGTATTGTACTTCACTCACGAAATTTTCAGCCAGATTTTCATTAACTATACCGTCAGAGGCGGCAAAAAAGGCGAGAATATGCTTTAAGAAATACCTTTCATCCTCAGAAAGTTTGTTTTCCCAGTCAACAATATCCTGCTCCAGATCGATCTCTTCAGCTGTCCAGAAGCTGGCTTCCTGTTTTTTGTACCAGTCCCAGATATCAGCATGCTGAATGGGAAATATAACAAATCGATTTTTGTTTGGTTGTAGAATAGGTTCGATCGTAGACATGATTTTAATAAAGATTTTGAATATTTAGCTTCAGAGGGGAATGTTGCAAAGATTTCGATTTTAGTTGATTAAAAAAAGACTTATTTATTCACATTTCGTTAATAAGTCAATTTGGTATATGTTAATAAGCTTCAGGCAGGATACTTTTATAACTGAGAGCAGTAGTGGGTACTGTAAAAGGGATATACAGTTCTGAAAACAAAAAAATTGCGTTTTTTAATGATATATAGCTAGTTTTTCATTAACCCGCTTAAGTTCATCAACTGGTAATTCTGCATGGTAACCGTCTTATTTTTCTTCTGTATATCCTTTATAATCATGCTCATCGTATCGCCTGTATTATCCTTAGCTGTACCGACAAAATACATTTCCAGCATAAAACCATTGGCGTATTCAGGTAAATCAAAATTATTTCCGCCCATGGACTTATTCAGACTGTAAAACATATTTTTTTGATAGAAATTTAAGTCCTTTGTCACCCAATAGGTAATCTTGCCCTCATCGGTTTGTGAAATGTATTCATCAGCTGTAAATCCAAGAATTTTTTTAGTCTTTCCAGTTTTCTCAACCTTATACGCTTCTTTATTATTCTCTTTGATATCAACTTCCTTGCTTTCCTTGGCCATTTTCTTTATCGATTCCATGGACATGACCTGCGCCATTTTCTGTTCTTCCATAATAATAATTATTGCCTCATGACCTTCATCGAGAATGGTAAACATTTCTGGAATCTGATTTTTTTGATCCTGTTCAGTTTTTAAATTTTGCATTGCCATTCCCATATAGTTGTCAGCCGGGGAGAACCAAAGACTATAATCCATTTGAACAGGTTTCCCATCATTTATAGTTTGCATTTCATAAATTACATTTGTATTAAAGGTATAGCTTTCTCCAATCGGGATCTTTTCACCCCCCTTAAAAAAATTGCCCAATTTATTTTCGGCTTGTTCATTGGATTTTTGTTGATTTTCAGAAACAGAATCCAATTCTTGACCTGGCTTCTTTTGTAATCCTTGCTCTGCTGCCTGAGTTACAGCAGTTTTCAGTTTTTTCAAAATTTGTGCATAACAGTTTGGGGAATAGACCAATGAGAAAAGAAATAAGATCAGGTAAAATAGTTTTGGTTTCATGGTATATGAATTTTTTGGGATCTCTAATTTAAAAAAAAATAGCTTAAGATGAAGGTTGTTGCCTGGTTTTTATCAACGGCATGAACAAAGAGATCCCAACGTTTTAGAAATCGATTGCATAATCCTTAAAGAGGCTTGACGCGTATATTGTTAAAATACTTTAAAAGAACAATCTAACCTTTCGGTTTATTCAAAAAAGAAAGAGAAACCTTTATTACCGGTTCCAGCTCCGAAATGAAGTGGTCCAATTCATAGGGATGTGAGCAATTGAAGGTATGGCCGGCATCAGGCACAGTGAAAAGTTCGCTGTTTTTGTTCCAGCTGTGCAGATTCAATGCTTCTTTTAGAATTACATTCTCGTCCTTTTCGCCCTGCACGATCAGATAGGGAATTTCCAATCTTTCCACAGCCTTTCTTATTGAAAGCCTGTCGGCATTTTCCATAAAAGTGGTATAGAACTGATAATAGTGTGGCAACTGTTGGTTGG
Source organism: Draconibacterium sp. (assembly GCA_035467235.1). GTDB lineage: Bacteria > Bacteroidota > Bacteroidia > Bacteroidales > Prolixibacteraceae > Draconibacterium. Next base: position 2,650 of record DATITY010000178.1, read on the forward strand.
TTCGGGTGTTTGTGATGTAAACAATGCCTTTGTTCCGCCAGTCCGACAAAATCTCCCCGCCGGGAAACCTGACTCCGAAATCCGAAACTCCGGCCCAGGAGATGACTTTTTTTACCCTGGGCTCTTCACTGGCTTTCAGAACGGCAATGCCGCCTCCTCTCGAGTGACCAATGAGGGAAATATGGCGTATATCTGCCTCGTTTTTGAATTCCCTGGAACTTGAAATCCAATTGATAACAGACTGCAAATCATCGAGCTCCTTGATAAAGTTATTGTTTCCGAAAGCCTCCAGATCGGTAAAATCCAGCAGGTTTTCAGAAGTAAGGCCATTGTGAGAAAAATTGAATTTTAAAAAGAAAAAACCTTGTTGTGCAAAATGTGATGCAATCAGATTCCAGGGCCCCCAATCTTTAAAGCCCTTATAGCCATGGCAAAAAATAACCACAGGTTTAGGCTGTGAATTTTCGAGAAAAAAGAGGTCAGTCAGTATGGGTAATTTATGGTCTCCCCCGACGGGTATATTTTTTATTATTTTCATTTGTAAGTAAAATATTCAATTTCTTTCTCTAAAAAATGCTGGGTCTCA
>DATITY010000179.1:0-18640 GCA_035467235.1 Draconibacterium sp.
AATAATTCGGAATCAATTTTTTTTGTACTAAATTCAGACCCTGATCATTTTTAAACCTAAAAGCTATTGTTATGGTAAATAAAATCACAAGTTTGGCTGAATATCTTCAGAAGTACCAGGAAAGTGTGGCAGATCCTGACGGATTTTGGGGAAATATTGCAGAGAGTCATTTTTGGCGTAAAAAGTGGGACCGGGTCCTCGATTGGAAATTTGAGGGAAAAGGGGCGCCCGATGTTAAATGGTTTGTAAACGGAAAACTGAATATTACCGAGAATATTTTCGAGCGTAATATGTTTTTGCGTAAAGACCAGGTTGCCATTATCTGGGAACCCAACGACCCAAAAGAGCCTGCAATAAAACTAACTTATGGTGAACTTTTCGATAAGGTAAAACAATTTGCCAACGGCCTTTTGAAACTTGGGGTAAAACGTGGCGACAGGGTTGCCATTTATCTCCCAATGGTTCCAGAACTGGCCGTTGCTATGCTCGCCTGCGCCCGAATCGGAGCAATACACTCCATCGTTTTTGCAGGCTTTTCAGCAAGTGCGCTGGCCGATCGTGTGCAGGATGCAACGTCAAACGTGGTTATTACTTCGGATGGTGGTTTCAGGGGAACAAAAAGTATCCCTATGAAGGGCATTGTTGATGAAGCAGTTGCAAAATGTCCGTCGGTAAAAAATGTCGTCATATTAAAACACACAAACGAAGAGGTAAATTTTATTGAAAAACGCGATGTCTGGTGGCATGATTTAATTAAAGGTGTTTCCACTGAAAACACAGCAGCTGAAATGGATGCCGAAGATATACTTTTCATACTTTATACATCGGGCTCAACCGGAAAACCCAAGGGAGTTGTTCATTCCACAGCAGGTTACATGGTTTATGCTGAATATACATTCAAAAATGTTTTTCAATACAGCGATGGTGATATTTTCTGGTGTACCGCCGATATTGGCTGGGTAACCGGCCACTCGTATATTGTTTATGGCCCACTCTTAACAGGGGCAACAACTGTTATGTTCGAAGGAGTGCCAACGTATCCTGATGCCGGAAGATTCTGGGAAGTGATTGACAAACACAAAGTAACCCAGTTTTATACTGCACCAACTGCAATTCGCGCATTGATTGCTCAGGGTGATAGTTGGGTTACCAAACACGATCTCAACTCTTTAAAGGTGTTAGGTACTGTCGGTGAACCAATCAATGAAGAAGCCTGGCGTTGGTATCACGATGTAGTAGGAAAAGGGAAACGCCCGATTGTTGATACCTGGTGGCAAACCGAAACCGGTGGTATAATGATTACTCCTCTTGCCGGAATTACGCCAACAAAACCATCTTTGGCAACTTTACCTTTGCCCGGAATACAACCAATTCTGGTTGATCCTGAAGGAAAAGAATTAAAGGGGAACGGTGTGGAAGGCATTTTATGTATCAAATTCCCATGGCCGGGAATGTTAAGAACAACTTACGGGGATCACCCACGCTGTTTCCAAACCTATTTTTCGGCTTTCCCCGGTTTATATTTAACGGGAGATGGAGCTAAACGCGACGAAGAAGGTTATTACCGTATTATCGGAAGGATTGATGATGTTATCAACGTTTCGGGACACCGCATTGGAACAGCAGAAGTTGAGGACGCCATAAACCAGCACCCAAAAGTGATTGAATCGGCTGTGGTTGGATATCCGCATGATATTAAGGGATCGGGAATTTACGCTTATGTAATTTGCGAAGACCTTACCGATGCGGAATTAAAAACCATTGAAAACGAAATCAGGGAAACGGTAAATAAATTTATTGGTGCAATTGCAAAACCTGATCAAATTCAAATTGTAAGTGGCCTGCCAAAAACAAGGTCCGGGAAAATTATGCGACGCATCCTGCGAAAAATCGGAGAAGGTGATGCCACCAATCTTGGCGACACTTCAACACTGCTTGACCCGGGAGTTGTTGACGATATTATCGATGGAGCAAAAGTGGCTGTAAAAAGATAACAATTATAAAAAGACATCTCATTCGTGGATGTCTTTTTTTCTTTTGAAAAATAACAAAAACCAAAACTTATGAAAGACAAAAAAATCATGAACCGATCTCTTGTTGTTGTTGGGGCTGTCTTAATTCAACTCGCCCTTGGTAATTTATATGCATGGTCGGTATTCACGACTAAATTAGTTGAAAGTGACTGGACAAAAACACAAACACAAGTTGTTTTCTCGGTTGGTGTGGCCGTTTTTGCCATTGTAATGGTCATTGCAGGCAGGTTAATGCCAAAATTTGGCCCGCGAAAACTTACCATTGCAAGTGCAGTTGCCCTCGGGTTGGGTTATATTTTAGCAGGACTTTTCGGCGCCGAAAATTATGTGACCACTTTAATATTTATTGGTGTACTTGGTGGCGCCGGAATTGGATTTGGTTATGTTGTTCCGATTGCTGTTGGAATGCGCTGGTATCCCGACAAAAAAGGATTGATAACCGGCCTGGCAGTTGCAGGTTTTGGTTTTGGCGCCACACTGTGGATGACACTGGCAGGAAAACTGGGATCACTGGGAGGAGGTGAATTGATAAAGAATATTGGCCTTTCAAATACTTTTATTGTTCTGGGTGTTATTTTCCTCATTATCATTTTAATCGGAAGTATCTGGATGGTTTTCCCGGCACCCGACTGGAAACCTGCCGGATGGAAACCCATTGAATCAAAAACGGCAACCAGACCTGCCGGTTCCGTAGATTTTAGTAGCAGCGAAATGTTAAAAACCCCGCAATTCTATTTAATTGTTTTAACGTATGCATTTGGTGCAGGAGCAGGATTGATGAGTATTGGATTAATGAAACTCTGGCCAATGGAAGCGATGGAAGCACACGGAATTTCGAAAGAAGTGGCAGGAGCTGCGGCAACAATGGCAATGGCCATTTTTTTCGCACTGTTTAACGGACTGGGCCGTATATTATGGGGAATGATCAGCGACAAAATTGGTCGAAAAACTTCAATCGCGTTAATGATGGCAACTCAGGGAGTTTTTGTTATCCTGTTTCAGTGGATGGCCGGAATGCAGGCAACTCTTTACATTTTTGCCGTACTTATAGGATTCAACTATGGTGGACTTTTTTCATTGTTTCCAACCATTACAGCCGATATTTTTGGGAATAAAAACTTTGGGCAAAATTACGGCTGGGTTTTTTTAGCTTATGCAATCGGTGGAATTATTTTCCCCATTTTAGGTGGAAAATTAGGCGACCTGGGAAATTTCCCCCTCGCATTTACCATTTGTGGAATACTCTGTTTTGTTGCGGTTGCAACCATATTATTAGTGAAACCTATTAAAAGTTCAAAGTAAAAATTTACCAATAATTGAAAAGAAAAACCTGAAAATTTCGGGTTTTTCTTTTTTAATGCCATTTACATGTTCTTAAACAGGGATAAAAAGAGTTGTTTTTAAACATGCAAACACCACTTTTGTATCCTTTATGAAAGCTTAATTTCCTCATTTTAAATGAACTTTAACCTTTTTCAATCAATTTCAAAACAATGCATCAAAATTTCATATCCTGATTTTTTTTCATGAATTTTAACACCAAAATCTATCAAATTTGAAATTATAATTAATTAGTACCAAAACATAAAAACCAAAAATATTACCAATGGCCATTAAGAAATTAAACAGCATTTTCAAGCCAAAGCGAATAGCATTAATTGGCGTTTCAGATAACCCAAACAGTGTGGGTGGAATAACATTGAGAAACCTTGTTGGAGGCGGTTTTAACGGTGTGGTTTATCCGGTTAATCCAAAACGTGAAGCCGTTTTTGGAATACCTTGCTACCCCGACGTAAAAAGCTTGCCTAAAACTCCCGATCTGGCAGTTATTATGACAGCCGCCAAATTTGTTCCGGGAATAATTAAAGAGTGCGGCGAAGCTGGAATCCACGGTGTAATAATTATGTCGGCAGGTTTTAAGGAATCCGGAGCTGAAGGAAAAATTCTTGAAGATCAGGTTAAAGCCGAGAAGGCAAAATTCCCCGACATGCGGGTGATTGGTCCAAACTGTCTTGGTATTTTGGTGCCTGGATTAAATATGAATGTGAGTTTTGCCAACGGAATGCCAAAAAAAGGGCACGTTGCATTTATTTCCCAATCCGGAGCTTTGTGTACTTCGGTACTCGACTGGGCATACGACTCAAATATCGGATTCTCCTATTTTGTTTCCATCGGTAACTCAATGGATGTCAACTTTGGCGATTTAATCGATTATTTTGGCCAGGATCCAAATACAAAATCAATTGTTCTTTATGTTGAATCTATGGCAAATGCGCGCACATTCATGTCGGCAGCACGTGCTTTCTCCCGCGAAAAACCGATTATTGTTTATAAATCAGGACGATTCCCTGAATCGGCAGCCGCAGCGGCATCTCATACCGGAGCTATGGCTTCGGAGGATTCAATTTACGATGCAGTTTTCCGCAGGGCAGGACTGGCCCGTGTATTCGATTTCGGAAACATATTCGATTTTACCGATTTGGTGGGCCGGCGCAGAATACCCAAAGGAAACCGCCTTGCAATTGTTACAAATGCAGGTGGTCCCGGTGTTATGGCTACCGACTCATTAATCTCGCTGGGAGGCAAACTGGTTGAACTTTCAGAAAAAACCCTGCAACGGCTGAATGAATATTTACCTCCTTTCTGGTCGCACGGAAACCCAATAGATGTGCTTGGAGATGCAACACCTGAAAGATTTGCAGGTGCTACTGAAATTGTTCTGGAAGATGAAAACGTAGATGCTGTCCTGGTTCTTTTAACTCCGCAGGCCATGACTGCCCCGACAGAAACTGCTGTGGCAATTTCGCAACTGGCGGCAAAAACTACAAAATCTATCATGGCCGGTTGGTTGGGCGGAGCCAGTATGCGCGAAGGGATACAGATTTTTAACCAGGCAGGAATCTCTAGTTTTACTGCTCCTGAACAGGCAATTCGCGCGTTTATAACCCTCTCCAACTATTCTGAAAACCAGGCAATGCTTTATGAAACACCTAAAGAAGTCCCTGTTTCGTTCAGGTACGACCGGTTGGAACTGCGTAAAAAATATATTAAAGATATCTTCCCGAAAGCAAAAATCCTGAATGAAGACGATTCAAAAATGCTGGTGAATGATTATGGAATAAATACCACTCACCCCCAACCGGCAGCTACCGAGGACGAAGCCGTTGCAATTGCACGAAAAAAAGGCTATCCCGTGGTAATGAAAATCTATTCTCCTGATATTACGCATAAATCCGACGTTGGTGGCGTAGCACTTAATATCAAAGACGACGAGATGGTAAGGGCTACTTTCCGTAATATGGTAAAAACTGCTGCTGAAAAACGTCCTGACGCAAGAATTGAAGGAGTTACCATTCAAATAATGGTAAATACAAAAGATGGCATTGAACTGATTGTTGGAACCAAAAAAGATCCGATTTTCGGAACTGTAATGCTGGTCGGAATGGGAGGAGTTACTGCTGAATTATTTAAGGACAATCGTTTGGAATTTCCACCATTAAATGAGCAATTGGCACATCAGATGTTGAAATCGCTCAAAATTTATCCGCTTCTAAAAGGATATCGCGGTGATACTCCAAAAAATATCGACAAACTGATTGAAGTGCTGATTAGAATGTCGTACCTGGCTGCCGATTATCCCGAAATTGCCGAACTTGATATTAATCCGCTGGTGGTTACACCAACAGATGTAATTGCCCTCGATGCGCGTATTGTTGTGGATGAGGAAATAATGAAAAAACCGGTTAAAGAATACTCTCACCTGATTTTACGCCCATATCCTGAAAGCCTTATAAAAACAGCAACATTAAGAGATGGTTCCGAAATTTTGCTACGGCCTATTAAACCGGAAGACGAACCACTGTGGCTCGAACTGCTGGCCAGTTGCTCAAAAGAGTCGATATATCACAGGTTCAGGTACGACTTTTATTTCGATTCGCACGATATTGCATCTCAATACTGTTTTATCGATTACGATCGTGAAATTGCCATTGTTGCCGAAGTGGAAGAAGAAGGCAAGAAAAAACTGATCGGCGTTGGCCGATTAATTGCCGACCCCGATGTGGAAGTAATGGAATATGCCATTTTAATTACCGATGCATGGCAGAAAAAAGAACTTGGTTTTACAATAACAAATTACTGCATGGAAATTGCAAAAATGCGTGGAATTAAAATTTTGGCTGCTGAAACCACAAAAGACAATAAACCAATGATTTCGGTTTTCAGGAAACTGAACTTTAAAATCAGGTTTAACGAAGACACCACGGTTTCTGTAAATAAAGATATCTCGGTTGAAGATTAAATTCAATGTTTATATCACAATATTTTTCCCGGTAGTTGGTTAATTCCCTGCCGGGAAATTTTTAATTAAGGAATATGGATTTCGAGAAACTGGACCAAGCTGTAAACCTTATTCGGAAAGCAAAATATACGGTTGCTTTTACCGGCGCAGGAATTTCAGTTGATAGTGGAATTCCGCCATTCAGAGGTGAAAACGGGCTCTGGAATAAAGTGGATCCTATTTTTCTTGAAATCGAATACTTTCGCAAAAAGCCGCTTCAGTCGTGGAAAAAAATCAAGGAGATTTTTTATGACAGTCTTGGCGATACTCAACCCAACATTGCACATGAAATACTGGCTAAAATGCAGGAACGCAGTTTTCTGGAATCCATTATCACTCAAAACATTGATCACCTGCATCAGAAAGCTGGCAGCCGTTATGTTTATGAACTGCACGGAACATACAAGCAACTGGTTTGCACCGAATGTGGTTCTGAATTCGATATGAGTTTTGCCGATCTGAAATTTTTACCGCCTACCTGTTATATCTGCAAAGGAATTCTTAAACCCGACATGGTATTTTTTAATGAACCCATTCCGCAATTTGCAAAAACACGCTCGTTTGATGAAGCAAAAAAAGCCGATTTAATGATTATAATCGGCACAAATGCAGAGGTACTTCCGGCAGCCAACATTCCTGTAGTAGCAAAGGAACATGGGGCAAAAATCATCGAAATCAATATCGAAGCAACACATTTCACCCGCGAAATAACCGATATCTTTCTTCAGGGAAAAGCATCGGAAATGATGAAGGGAATTGGGGAATTGTTGTATTTATAATCATTGTCAGTATCAAAAATAATTTTTACCATTGAAACTTAAAATTTAATACAATGAAATACAATTTCAGAAAACTTTTTATCATCCTGTTTTTACTTGGGATTTTTCAAACTGGAAGAGCCATTTCCGATGCACGGTTAATGCGATTTCCCGACATCAATAATAACCTCGTTTCCTTTGTTTATGCCGGCGATATTTGGAGTGTTCCGGCAAATGGTGGCGAAGCACGCCGTTTAACTTCGCACGAAGGAATGGAACTGTTTCCGAAAATTTCGCCCGATGGAAAATGGATCGCATTTTCGGGCGAGTATTCAGGTTCAAGGCAGATTTATATCATTCCTTCGGAAGGTGGAATACCAAAACAACTTACATTTTACAATTCGGTTGGAGTTATGCCACCAAGAGGTGGTTTTGATAATGTGGTTTTAGACTGGACACCGGACAGTAAAAATGTAATGATACGTGCCAACCGCACCGAATTTGGCGAACGCAACGGAAAATACTTTTTGGTGAATATCGTAGGTGGCCTTGAAAAACCGCTTCAAATTGTAAACGGTGGTTTTGCGGCGCTTTCTCCTGATGCCAAACAAATTTGTTTTACCCCGGTTGATCGCGAATTTCGTTCATGGAAACGTTACAAAGGTGGCCGGGCCACCGAACTTTGGGTGTACGACCTGGAGAAAAATACTTCGGAACAAATAACCGATTTTGCAGGTTCTGATCAGTGCCCTGTATGGTTCAATAATAAAATTTTCTTTGCTTCCGACCGCGACCTGAAACTCAACATTTACAGTTACGACATACAATCTAAAGCAATTGAACAACTCACCAGTTTTAAGGATTTTGATGTTTTGTGGCCATCGGGCAGCAATGGGCAACTGGTTTTTGAAAAAGGCGGACAGATTTTTAAAATGAACCTCGAATCGGGAGCCACGGAAAAAATCACTATTAACATTAATTTCGATAATCCAAATCTGGTTTCGTATTATAAAAATGTAAGTTCCGACATTCACAGTTACTCCATCTCTCCAACAGGGAAACGGGCGTTATTCGATGCACGTGGCGATATTTTTTCGGTTCCGGCAGAAAACGGAATTACTGAAAACCTCACCCAAACCCAGGGAATTCGCGAAATTTATCCAAGCTGGTCGCCCAACGGGAAGTACATTGCGTACTATTCGGATGCCACCGGCGAATATGAAATTTATCTTCTCGAAAATAAAAAAGGGGCAAAACCTCAACTATTAACAACAAATTCTTCTGCATGGAAATATGACAGCGAATGGTCGCCCGACAGTAAATACCTGCTGTATTCCGACCGCACACTACAACTTAAATTATTCAATATTGAAACAAAAACTGAAATTGTGGTTGATAAAGCCACTGAAAATGAATTCAGATCCTATGTTTTTTCTCCTGATTCGAAATGGGTGGCTTATGAAAAAGAGGCGTCAAACGGTCATTCGGCAATTTGGGTGTACAACATTCCTGAAAACAAAACCATGCAACTCACCGACAATTCTTTTTCCGATAATTCCCCTTTATTTTCTGTTGATGGTAAAACCATCTTTTTTCTGTCCGACCGCGATTTTAACCTCACTTTTTCCAGTTTCGAATTCAATTACGTTTACAACAATTCGACCCGCATTTATGCAATGGCTTTGAAAGCTGACGGGGAAAAACTGTTTAAAGACAAGAACGATGTTGAACCGGTGAAGGAAGATAAGAAAGGCGAAGGCAAAGAAGAAGGCGAAGGCAAAGGCAAAGACAAAAATGAAAAGAAAGAACTTGCAGAAGAAAAGAAAGCTGAACCAGTAACAGTTTCGATTGATGTTGAAGGAATAAATAACCGGATTATCGCATTTCCGCTGCCCGCGGGCCAATACCGCAATCTCGCTGCTGTTGAAGGCGGGATTTTATACATCAGCGATGGTAAACTGAAAAAATACATCATTTCTGACGAAAAAGAAGAGGTGATTCTGGAAAAAGCAATGCAGGCGCTGGTTTCAGCCGATGGTAAAACCATGCTGTATCGATCGGGCCGCGATTTTGGGATTACAAAAATTACACCCGGACAAAAACCTGATGCCGGAAAACTAAATCTCGATGCAATGGAAATGAAAATCGACCCGGCTAAGGAATGGGCTCAGATTTACAACGACGGGTGGAGAATTTTCCGCGATTATTTTTATGTAAGTAATTTGCACGGCGTTGACTGGAAAGCGGTGAAGGAAAATTACGGGCAACTTGTGCCGTTTGTTGGTCATCGTGCCGATTTGGATTTTATTCTTAGTGAAATGGTTTCAGAGTCGAACACAGGCCACTCGTATGTTGACTGGGGCGATTTCGAAAAACCAAAACGTGTTGAAGGTGGATTGCTTGGCGCTCAATTGGTTGCTGACGAAAAAGCCGGGTATTACAAAATTACAAAAATTTACCAGGGCCAAAACTGGAATGAATCGTTGCGTTCGCCGCTTACTGAACAGGGCGTAAATGTGAAGGAAGGCGATTACCTCATCAGCATTAACGGACGTGAAATTAAAACTTCCGACAATCCTTATGAATTTCTGGAGAATACAATAGGTAAACAGGTTGAAATTGTTGTAAACTCCGCTCCTGAAAAAGATTTTGCACGAAATTCGAGGATAAAACCAATTAAAGGTGAACTTGAACTACTGCATTATAACTGGGTTTTGGAAAGGCGTGCGCTGGTTGACAAATTATCTGGCGGAAGAATTGGTTACATTTATGTTCCGAATACCTCAACCGAAGGCAACCGCGAACTATTTAAAGGAATGTATGCTTACCACGACAAAGATGCATTGATAATTGACGACCGTTACAACGGCGGCGGTTTTATTCCTGATGTGATGGCCGACCTTCTCGACCGCAAAACCCTGAGCTACTGGAACCGCAATGGGCTTGTTCCCAATAAAACGCCCGGAATTGCCCATGACGGCCCAAAAGTGATGTTGATAAACGGCTACTCTTCCTCAGGAGGCGATGCTTTTCCTTACTACTTCAGAAAAAAAGGGTTGGGACAATTGATTGGAACCCGCACCTGGGGCGGACTTGTTGGAATTTCAGGAAATGCACGGCTGGTTGATGGCGGAAATATTTCGGTGCCACGCTTCGGTATTTTTGATGAAAACGGTGAGTGGATTATCGAAGGAATTGGCGTTTATCCCGATATCGAAGTCGTTGACCTACCGGAACAATTGGCAAAAGGAATCGATCCCAGCATTGAAAAAGCAGTGGAAGTATTACTAAAGGAACTCGAGAAAAACCCGCCAAAAAAAGTAAAAGTCCCCGAACCACCAAACCGGTCGGGATGGATTGAAAAAGACATTAAAAACAAATAATTTAAAAAAGAGGTTGCTTCGAAAGGAGCAACCTCTTTTTATACAATTCTTCGCTTCCAGTTTATAAACAGTTAATAGCGTAAAATCTTATTTTTGTGTCACTGTAATAATTTTTTCATTATGAAAAAAAGATTTTCAATTTTCCTGGTGATGGTACTTGTATCCTGCTCTACCGGTAAAAAAGCCCTTCAAAAAGGAGATTATTTTTCTGCCGTTTTAAAAGCTGTTGAACGTTTAAAATCGTCTCCTGATAACAAAAACGCAATTAAAGTTTTAGAGGAAGGATATCCGATGACGCTGGAATGGTCGCAGGAAGAAATGGATTTGATTCTAACGTCGAATAATAATTTCAAATGGGAACAGGCCGTTGGTTTAATGAGGCAGGTAAACCAGTTGTCAGATGAAATAAGAAGTACTCCGGCAGCCCGCAAAATTATCAGCGATCCAAAAACTTATACGTCAGAATTAAAAATGGCAACAGAAAAAGCGGCAGAAGACCGATACAACGCCGGATTAGCTGAATTGGACATCAACACCCGCGAATCGGCCCGAATTGCTTATGAACATTTTTCCAAAGCTGACGAGCTTATGAATAATTATAAAAATAGCAGAGAATTAATGGTAACCGCAAAAGAATTAGCAACATTACGAGTTGTTGTGCAGGCTATTCCGGTTAACACACAAAGGTACCGGCTTTCGTGTGAATTCTTTTATAACCAGGTTTTTGAATACCTCAACAATCAATTTCGTCCTTCAGGATTTGTGAATTTCTATTCTCCTAATCAAGCCGAAAAAGAACAACTTAAAAATCCGGATTTCATTGTCGATATGGAATTTTTCGACTTTTCTGTGGGTAATTTAACTCATACTGAAAAAGAGGAAAAATTGGAAAGAAAAGTGAAAATTGAAACGAGGGATACTACCAAAATTGAATATAAAAATTATGTGGCCAAACTAAAAACCTTTTCCGACCAGGTTTTATCGGGAGGCAGTTTGCGGGTTCGAATAATCGATCCTTCAAACGACAAAATCATGTCCGACGAACTTGTTCCCGGATCATTTACATGGATTAATGAATACGCAATGTTTGTTGGCGACAAGGAAGCGCTTGACAATAAACAACTTGAACTGACAAAGAGAAAAGCGCTGCCTCTTCCCCCTGAACAGGATTTGTTTATCGAATTTACGAAACCCATTTACAATCAGGTTACGCAGAATTTAAACAGGTTTTTCAGAAGGTTCAACTGAATTACTGCATTGAAAATTACAGATGGCTATTTTTTGGTTTGAGAAATTAATAAATAATTGAAATAAATTCAATATCAAACAGATAGTTATGATAAATTTTTACACTTCACTTTTCATTTCAGTTTTTTTGTTTTGTTCCTGCGAAAACAGGCAACCAAATAAAAACAAAACAGATGAAATTACCGTTGCCGTTTACTACTTCCCAAATTACCACACCGGCGACCCCCGAAATGATTTAAATATGGGAACAAACTGGGCCGAATGGGAATTGGTAAAAGCGGCCCAACCAAGGTTTCCAGGACATCAGCAACCTAAAGTACCTGCCTGGGGATATGTTGATGAAAAAGTTCCGGAAGTGATGGCTAAAAAAATTGAAGCTGCCGTTTCGCATGGAATTGACTGCTTCATTTTCGACTGGTATATGTACGAAGATGGCCCGTTTTTAAACCGTTGTATCGATGAAGGATTTCTGAAAGCGAAAAATACCGAAACCATAAAATTTGCATTGATGTGGGCCAACCACGACTGGGTGGATATTCATCCATACACCCGCGGAGCAGAACAAAAACTTCTTTATCCGGGGAAAGTTTCACCCGAACAATTTGAAGAAATTGGGGACTTTGTTATCAAAGAATATTTCACAAAACCCAATTACTGGAAAATTGATGGTAAACCTTATTTTTCAGTTTACGACGTAACGAAATTTGTGGAAAGCTTTGGGAGTCTGGAAGCCACGAAATCGGCCATGGAAACGATGAACGAAAAAGCGGTAAATGCAGGATTGAAAGGAATCCACTGGAATCTTGTTGCCTGGGGAAACCCGATTTTACCGGTCGAAAATGCACCGTCAAATACACCTGAACTAATAAAATCGCTTGGTTTCAGCTCAGCAACATCTTATGTTTGGATTCACCATACTTCGCTGCCCGATACCATTACCGATTACAACTGGGTACGCGACCGTTATTTTGAACACTGGGAAAAAGTAAAAAAGGAATATGGAGTTCCTTATTTCCCCAATGCTACTATGGGTTGGGACCCTACTCCTCGTTGCGATTTAAAATCGGAATGGGCAAATGTTGGCTACCCGTTTATGAATACGATTGGAAATAATACACCCGAAAATTTTAAAACAGCTCTGCAAATGACAAAAGAAAAGCTGCTTTCTGATCCAACCGGCCCACGAATTCTGAATATCAACTGTTGGAACGAATGGACAGAGGGCAGTTACCTCGAACCCGATACAATTTCAGGCATGAAATATCTGGAGGCGGTGAAGGAGGTTTTCCGGTAATGTTTATAGTCACTTTACCGGCCAGACTTTTATGGTTTGCTTTCCGCTTTGCATAATTTCGAATGGCCCGGGTGATGGATTTTCCGTGTTTCGCTTTTCCCCCAAATAACCCACATCAATTTTTACAGGAGAACCATCCACATTTTCGAAAGGCAGGTTAGGAACAATTGCGTTGGTCAATGTCCCGGTAGTAACCAGTTTTCTTTTTTGCGCGAGCCAGTTTTTGTCAAATGCTATTTCCAGGTACATTTCCTGTTCCTGTTTCATTAAATTGACAGATGCATCAAAATCATCTTTTATCAGAGCATTTTGTTCGGTTGCATCCTGTTCTTTATAATTTTTCATTTGCTCACTTGCTTTTTCGTTCATCTCTCCAAATTTCTTTGGTTCTTTGCTTGTGGTTGCCCTAACCGAACCTTTTGTATATACATTACCATCGAAGACCACGGGCAGCAAGGCTTTACTGTACTGACTGGCATCGCCCCCGCTCACAAACAGATTGTTTACAAACTGGACATCGCCACCCGGGTTGTCGTGCAATGCAACAACAAAAGTTGAGTGCGGCTTCTGATGCGGTGTCAAACGCGCATCGTAAGCTACTACATCCATTTTTCCGCCAAAAATATTGTGTACAAACGCAGCTCCGCTCGAATTCATTAACAAACTGGTTTTGGAAAGTAAAATATTGTTGCTCACCAGCATGGGGCCATGATCTACTTCCAGAAATATATCCAATGAATTATCGTGCAGCAAATTGTTTTTCACCTGAACGCCCTGAGCCATCCAATCCAGCCAAATGCCCATATTGGTGCGGTAAATGTGATTGTTCATAATTTGTACATCTACTGCGCCGTGAAATTTTATACCTGCCATTTCGGCACCGGTAAACAACCGTCGTATGTGAATATCGTGAATGGTATTTCCCTGGATGATACTGAATGCACAACCCATGCTTCCCACAATTCCGGTTTGTTCACAATAAGCAATAGTATTGTTGCGAACGATGTGACTGCCAACGGTTCCTTTGTTCCAGCCAAAAGCCAAAGCGCGGTTTATAGTGCCAACATAACCTTCAGCCGATTCTGCACTTTTATTATCAAACTCATCTCCGTATTTTCCCAGAGCAATACCCACGCATTTTGAATATTGAATCACATTGTTTTCAATAATCCAACCTTTGCTCCAGTGAGTGCCGACCAGTCCCATCTGTTCTGCAGTGGGTGGCGCCCAGTTGGTGGCGGCATGCTGCATGGTAAAACCACGAAGTGTAATGAAGTTGATAAAAGGTTTGTCAGGATAAAAAATAGTTTGCCGCGCATTGATTTCAACCGTTTCCTTATTTGGATCTGCATTTTTAAATTGTGCCCAAATGGTAGTTGTCGTCGAATCAACTTCGGCCCACCAAAGCGGATTTTTCGCGTCTGCCGCTCCCATAACTTCCTCCTTTTTGGCTGCTTCCATCAACCAGTCACCATTTAAATAAACTGCTCCGGTGTGGTATTTCCGATCTTCAGGTGTAGGAGAAAACCAGTCGCCACGGATTAATTCATCATAAGGGTTGAATTTGCCGAAAAAGGTATTTGGAATTTTTACCTCCCAGGTATCGTTATCCAGTTTTCGCCAATTCTTCATGATTTCAGAACCTTTAATTTCCACTTTTTCACCATTGGCTACCTGATAAACAATACGTTCCTGATCAGAATTTCCGCCACGGGGTGGTATAATCTGCTCACGATATACTCCGGAGTGAACCGTAATCACATCTCCCGGCATAGCCATATTGGCTGCTGCTGAAATTGTTTTAAACGGTTTTGTAACCGAACCATCGTTTGTGTCTTCGCCGGTTACGGAAACGTGGTATTCTTTGGAACCGTAATTAATTTGTGCAATAGCACTCAGGCCAATTGCAACAAAAAATAAAATTTGCAGAAGTTTCATAATAAAATAGTTTAGTGTTAATTCTTATGTCCCGGACATTTTAAATAAATGACTACTGAGCAAAAAAATGCTTTGGAATAAAAGTACAAAAGATTTTTCATATCCGCTGAAAAATGGATTTTCAAGATAACAGAACTTTGCGGAAGACCAAATTTTGCAATCAACTCCAAAACAGGTTGTGCGTCTGCCTTTCAAAAAGTAAACTTTGCAGTGCGCTACTCCAACCAGCTATTTCTAATCAAACTCCCCTTGTTTTCGTCATTTACAATTCGAAGATGAACATCAATTTCCTGCTGCATCTCTTCCACATGCGATATTACCCCAACAATCCGGCTTTCCTTCCGCAGCGTTTTAAGCGTGTCGAAAACAACAGCCAGCGATTCTTTGTCAAGAGAGCCAAATCCTTCATCCAAAAAGAAAAAGTTCTGATTTGATTCTGTAATTTTCTGAATATTATCGGCGAGCGACAAAGCCAGCGACAAAGCAGCCTGAAAGGTTTGCCCGCCGGAAAGCGTTTTTACACTTCGTACCTTGCCACCATTCATAAAATCGCGCACCTGAAAGTTGTTGTCAGGGGTGATTTCAAGACTCAGTTTCTGTCGCGTGAGCTGAAAAAAGCGGTCGTTTGCGGCATTGCAAAGGTTTTGCAGATAGACCGACGAAACATAATTTACAAAACCGCTTGCCTTAAACAGCGATTTCATGGTTTTGATATTCTCCGCGCGTACTTCCAGTTTTTCGAGCTCCTTGCGAAGCAGAATCTGGCTTTCCATATCTTTTTGAAGTTTTTTCAGCAGTTCTTCTGTTTTACCAAGCTCCTGGTTTTTGGCAGTTATATTTTTGTCAATCTCCAAAATCTCTGCTTTCACTTTCTGATGAGCATCGGCGTCATATAAACGGGAGCCCATTTCGGTCTGCAGTTCTTCCAACCGGCTGGCTGCAAGCGCCAGATTTTGTTTAAAATCAGCCAGTGCCTGTTTTTGCTTTTCCAATTCAACCGGTTTGGCCAAAACCTGTTTAACTTCAGCAATCGATTCATATTCTGATTGTTTCAATTGCTCATTCAGCAAATCGAGTAGTTCTGAATTTAATTTTTGTTCCTGTTCCAACTCTGTGTTATTCGCGCTCAAACTGCCACCGAGCATATCTTTTTCTTTCCTCAGCTCTGTGAGCCGGCCAGTCAGGTCGTTAAACTGTTTTTCCACCTGCGAATATTTTAGCAGCAACGATTTTCTTTCCTCCTCAATTTGAGCAGTTGTCCTGTCCAGATATTGATCAACCAAAGCAACTTTTAACTGACCCTGCAATGTTAAAAGTTCTGTTTTGCTTGCAGTTACTATAGTTTTTATCTTTTCAATTTCAATGTTAAACCGATCCTTATCTTTTTGTGCAGTGTCCAGATTTTTTGAAATTTCTTCCAGTTCAGCTTCCTTCTTTTTTATCTCGTTTTGAATGAATGAAGCAGCAGCAAATTCATTATTTACTTCAGAAACTTGTTCAAAACCAGGCCATTTAAACTGGGAAAGATGGGCTTCCATTTTTATTCTGTTTTGAATTTGCTTTTCCTTCCACTCCGACAAAACCTTTGCATTGAATTTCAGTTGACTGTCAAGTTCCTTGATGATAGAAATGTTTTCATACAATTTTTCAATGTCTTTCTCAAACTCTAATCTTGATTTTTCAAGTTGACCCAGTTCTTCACGGATATTTTTTACGCTGTAAATTTCGGGATGATGGAGCGAACCGCACAACGGACAAGGTTTTCCGTCATGCATGTTTTGTGCAAATTTTTCAAGTTGCACTTTCACCCGAAGATGACCAGCTTCATTTTCGAGGTTTTTTATTCCCTGTTTTTTTTCATCTGCCTTTTGCTGCAGGTGTTGAATTGCCTTTTGAATGTCTCCTTTTTCAGTAAATCCTATAAAAATCGGACTATTAAAAATTTCATGAACCGATTGTTTTACGATTTTGTCCTGGTTTTGAAATTTGCTTATTTCTATGTCGATCTCCGTTCTTTGTTTTTCGAAATTTATCTTTTCCACATGCCAGGTTTTTACTTCCGACAACATTGATAAATCGGGTAGTTTTTGCTTTTCTGTTTTTATTCGGCTGATAAGATTTTCCCTTTCCACATTCAGTCGCCCGGTCTTTTCAATCGTTTGATTTAAAATAGCTTCACCATTAATAAGACGTTCATTTTCTTTTATGATTTTATTATCCAGCTCAATTATTTTAACCACTTTTTCAAGCTCTTCTGCCCGCTGTTTCAGCAACTCACGGGTTTCGTACTCAGGTTGAATTTTAAGTAAAATAGTTTCGTTCTGTTTGATTTCCGCTTCCTGCCTATTCAGTTTCTGAGTTTCGTTTTTAATTAAATCAGTTTTTTGCGCTATTTTTTTATCGCTTACTTCCAGAGCATCCAACCTGTTTTTGAATTGTAAAACACATTTTTCGTACTGAAGAATGGTATTCTCCATTTCCCGGAATCCGGGTTCTTTATCCTTTAAGCCGGCCAGCGTTTGTTTTGCCGATTCAAGCTTTTTAGCCAGTTCCTGAATTTGTTGCCATTGAGCTTCCTGATTCCTGTGCACTTTTAATTTGCCGGCAAGTTCGTCAATCTCACTTTTTAACGCAACCATTTGCGCTTTAAATGCTTTTTCCTTTTCAGGATCAATATCTCCCAATTGTTGCAGTTTTCCCTGAACGAGCTGTTTCTGTTCATTGTTTTTCGATTCCAGTGATGCGACTTTGTAATAAAATTCAAATTTCCCCAGGTTGAAAAGTTCTTTCATCATCTGCGTACGATCCTTATTTCCTAATTGCAGAAATTCATGAAACTGTCCCTGCGGAATGATAATCGTTCTCTTGAAGTTGTCGTAACTTAAACCAATGGCTGTTTCCAAAGCTTCATTTTCAATTGGAATCCATTCGTTCCCAACCTTTCTATATGCCGAGCGTTCAAGTGTTTTTACCTCATCGAAATTTTTGCTGTTGCGTTTTCCTTTAACTGTTGAACGGTATGCAGTTTGATATTTACCCGTTTCAAAAATAAAATCGATGAGCAAATCATTCGATTTCAGGTTCATCATGTTGTAATAACGGTTGTCACCCGAAAGGTTGAGGCGATCTGTTCTTCCGTAAATTGCAAAAGTGATGGCTTCCAAAATGGATGATTTTCCACTTCCAACCATTCCGAAAATACCAAACAAATTAGCCGAAGTTAATCTTGTAAAATCGATGGTTTGTTTTTCCTGGTATGAATACAGGCCTTGTATGGTGAGTTGTACAGGTATCATTGTTCGTCCTCAGCTAAAATTTCGGTAAATAAATTCATCAGTTCTTTGCCCGGTTCCTGGCCTTTTTCGTGTTTGAAATAGTCCCGAAAAAGTTCTTCCATGCTGCGACTCAGGTCGATTTGCTTTTGGTGGCTGCCAGCTAAATTTGCAGCATTTATTACATCAGGAATAATGGCAACAATTCCGGAATGAGCGGCATTTAATTGTCTGCGCTCCATTGCAGTCAGAAAGGTTTCGGTTACCAGCGTCAGTTCAACCAATGCATCCTGATTTTCAGTCAACCAATGCAATGCTTCTTCCAATCCTTCGGCGCGTTTTCGAAGCAATTTCTTTCCCCGGAAAAGCTCAATT
>DATITY010000180.1:0-2315 GCA_035467235.1 Draconibacterium sp.
AATCACGTTTGGAAGCCATATCCTTAATTTCCTTCTGAATAAATCCTTCACGGAAAGCAGCAATAAATCCACCTTTTTCCTGAACGGTCAGGAACAATTTCCAGGCGTTATCAACAAGCGAATTGGTCAGATTTTCAATATAATAGGAGCCTGCCGAAGGATCGGAAACTTTATCTAAATATGATTCTTCTTTTAACAGGATTTGCTGATTGCGGGCCACGCGTTCCGATAAATTTGTGGGTTCTTCGTAAATGGCATTGAAAGGCAAAACTGTTATGGAATGTGCGCCACCCAAGGCTGCCGACATGGCTTCGGTTTGTGTGCGGAGCATGTTTACATTCGAATCGTAAATGGTTTTATTGTAACGGCTGGTTTCGCAGTGAGCAATCATTTTTGCCGAACAATCGCTCTTCGGTTGATATGCTTTTACAATTTGTGCCCAAAGCAGTCGTGCAGCGCGCAATTTGGCAATTTCCATAAAGTAGTTGTTGCCAATGCCCAAGTTGAATTTGATGGTTTTTGCTACATCGTCGATGTTCATTCCAAGTTCGGTCAGTTGGGTTAGGTATTCAGTTCCCTGTGCCAGCGAAAAAGCCAGTTCCTGAACGATCGAAGAACCGCTGTTGGCGAATATTTTTCCGTGAACACCAACAACCCAGAATTGAGGAATTACTTTGGCTTTCTCAATAACCGGTTTTAGTTTCGAAATGGCATCTTTTGCCAGTTTCCCTTTCAGAATAAATGTGCCAATCGGGTCGATCGATGCTGATGCAACCACATTTTCGTTTGCCCATTTTCCTTCGGAAACATATTGTGCAAAAATTTCGGCACAACTACCCGAATCATCGGGGCAAACCAGATTTATTTCGGCAGCTTCCAGACAGATGTCCTTTAACAAAACACCCAGACCTTCCCTGGTAGTGTTTTCGCAGCTACTGAAATAAAATCCGAGAGAGGTGACACCTTTTCCAAGAATTTCAAGTGCCTTTTTATTGGCAGTTTCAAAATCGGTAACAAAAATATTTTGGCGAATCAGCCAGTCGTTGCCGGTTTTGTTGTTCCCGCGCACAAACGGAAATTCGCCCGGTAAAGTGTCGAGGTAATTTATACTTTCCAGGTTTTCCTGGCGGTAATAGGGGCGAACATTAAAACCTTCCCAGGTTTTCCATACGAGTGCCCTTTCGTAATCTTTGCCTTTTAGGTCGGCATTGATTTTTGCTTCCCATTCATCGGTGGTAACAGGAGCAAAATCTGTGAATAGTTTTTGGTCTTTATCTGTCATGTTGAAAATTATTTTGAAAATCGTGCGGTAAAATTAGTTGATTTACGAGACTCAGAAACAGAATTAGTAAGGTTATTAACTCAATGCGGGCAAAAATCATGTTTAGGAAACAAACCGTTTCAACTGGCCTGCTTAAGTTCGTTATATTTCCAGAATAAAGTATTTATAGAATTGAATTCAAATTAACTTCCTCAATTAAAAGTGAAAATTGTTGATGTGAAAGAGATTGCTTTGCTCCTTCGTAGCGCGCAATGACAACTTTTTGATTCGTTTAAAGGAAGCAGGATGGAGGCATCAGGTAAACGATTTCAAATAGCGAAACGATTTTGCCACCATCCTGCTTCCGCATACAATACTCAAATTGTCATTGCGCGGGACACCGATGTATATCGGGGGACCAAAGCAATCAATAAAATATTTATTACCATTTGTGGAAGTTATTTCGAAAGTTTCGCATATAATTGAACGTTCTATATAAAATCCTTCTTTTTCCTGATAAAGTATTTTGTATAAACAACGGAGAGAGAAATGGAGATTATTGCCAGCGAAAGAAATACCAAAACCCGGTATCCAATATTAATGTTCGACATATCTACAAACACAAGTCGAATAGCCGATGCGACCATTGCTGCAATTGACAGCCAACGGTATTTTATGTTCTTTATCGCTACACTGAGCAAAAGAAAGAGTATTGCAGCAATAATCCATGAAGCCGTAATGAATGTTGCAGGGAAAGCATGATAAAAGGAAATGAGAGTCATTATGAATCCCGAAACCAGGTATAGATTCCGAACAAACTCGGTTTTTATTTTCAGTCTCTCTTTTTTCCAGTTGATTACCCGTGCAGAAATTAAGGCGACAAACATAAATGTGAAATTGGTGCTGTTTGTCCAGGTGGGTTCTTTCAGATAAAAAATCATAAAAAACAGGAAAAGCAATGTATTCATTACCACCATAAACCTCGATTGGAACCAGAGCGCGATTGCAACAACCAACAAACTCTGTAAAGCAAAAAGCATATATGATTTTGGCA
>DATITY010000181.1:0-4656 GCA_035467235.1 Draconibacterium sp.
TATAATCGTCGTAGTTCATCAGTTTGTCGATAATTCCGTTAGGTGTGAGTTCGATAATCCGGTCGCAAACAGTTGAAATGAATTCGTGGTCATGCGATGACATGAAAACATTACCGGGATATCGCTGCAGATTGTTGTTAAACGACTGGATCGATTCCAAATCGAGGTGGTTGGTTGGAGTATCCAGAATTAGTGCATTTGCATTACTGAGCATCATTCTGGCAATCATACACCGCACTTTTTCTCCACCTGAAAGAACATGTACTTTTTTATAAATTTCGTCGCCGGCAAATAACATTCTTCCCAGGTACGTACGAACAAAAATTTCAGTGGTATCGTTTGTAAACTGGCAAAACCAGTCGAACAATGTTTTATGACTCTTGAAAAATTCCGAATTATCGAGTGGCAGATAAGCAGATGTAATTGTTTGTCCCCACTGATATGTGCCTGAATCGGGTTTCGCGTGACCTGTAATTATCTCGAAAAAGGCTGTCATTGCTCGCGGGTCTCTTGAAAGAAAAACGATTTTATCGCCTTTGTTAGCCACAAAATTAACATCTTTAAATACTACTTCGCCATCGATGCTGGCACTTAAACCTGTAACATCGAGAATTTTATCGCCAGCCTCGCGTTCCGGTGTGAAAATAATACCCGGATATTTTCTGGTTGAAGGTCTGATGTCTTCAATATTCAGTTTTTCAATCATTTTTCGTCTGCTGGTTGCCTGTTTTGATTTGGCAACATTCGCGCTGAAACGCTGAATAAATTCCATTAATTCCTTTTTCTTTTCTTCAGCTTTTTTGTTTTGTGCCTGCTGCTGACGAAGTGCCAACTGGCTGCTCTGATACCAGAAACTATAGTTTCCGGCAAACATTTTAATGTCGTTAAAATCAATGTCTATGGTATGAGTACTGATGGCATCCAAAAAGTGCCTGTCGTGCGAAACCACCAAAACTGTATTTTCATAATTGGCGAGGTAACTTTCAAGCCACACTACAGTTTCAAGGTCAATATCGTTGGTGGGCTCATCAAGCAGCAGATTGTCGGGTTTACCAAAAAGCGCCTGGGCAAGTAAAACACGCACTTTCTGTTTACCACTTATATCTTTCATTAAAGTGTAATGCAATTCCTCTTTTATTCCAAGATTACTGAGCAAAGAAGCGGCATCGCTTTCGGCATTCCACCCATTCATGTCGGCAAACTCAGCTTCCAGATGAGCAGCCTGCAGACCATCTTCATCAGAAAAATCAGGCTTCATATACAACTCATTTTTCTCGTGCATGATTTGCCAAAGACGCTCGTGACCTTTCATTACTGTATCGAGGACGGTAAATTCATCAAATTCAAAATGGTCCTGTTTTAAAACCGACATTCGCTCTCCGGGACCTTGCGAAATTGTTCCTGTGGTAGGATCAATTTCACCTGAAATGGCTTTTAAGAAGGTTGATTTTCCGGCACCGTTTGCGCCAATTATTCCATAACAGTTCCCGGGAGTAAACTTCATATTTACATCCTGAAACAAAATTCGTTTTCCAAACTGTATTCTTAAATTCTCAACTGTAATCATCTGACTAAAAAATTATTATACTTCCACTATTTGTGAAAAGGAGTGCAAAGTTAGACATAAATTGCTGATTAAAACAAAACAAGTTAAGAATCCGCTGTTGGGTAAACTTATTATTAATAGTTACGCAAAAATATTTTTTATAGTTTTAATGAAAATGCAATAAATTTTAAAACAATTAAGTATAAGAAAATGAGATAAATAAGAATTGTTTATCGTATTAAAATTATTAATAAATGTTAAATTGTTTAATTGTAATAATATAAAAATTGAACAATAATCAATGTTTAATGTTTATCATAACAAGTTAAACAAAAAAATAGAAATAATATGAAAAGTTACAAATTTTACATTATGTTTTTATCCGTCTTATTGACGGTCGGTTTTGCATCGAGAGCCGAAAGTGTGGTCGATGTAATAGTGAATAGTCCAAATCATACGATTTTGGAAACAGCACTGATTGAAGCGAACCTGGTGGATGATTTGGAAGGTTCCGGATCCTTTACCGTATTTGCTCCGACAGATGCTGCATTTAATGCGCTTCCAGAAGGAACGCTTGAAGCGCTTCTTGCTGATTCAAGGGGTGCTCTGACTCAGATTCTACTTTACCATTTGGTGAAGGGAAAAGTGATGAGTACCGATTTGTCGGATGGAATGATTGTTGAGACCTACAACGACAGCGAAAAAAAACTCAAGGTTACCATCAATGGAGCCGGTGTATTCATTAACAACGCCAAAGTTACTGTAGCCGATGTTGTTGCTGACAACGGGGTAGTGCATGTTATCGATGTGGTTTTAATTCCATCGGCTGACGTAAAAATCACCGAAACTGAATCTATGGGTAAAATTATTACCGATGCTTACGGAAGAACACTGTATTTATTTTCGAGAGATTCCAAAGGAGCATCTCTTTGTACGGGTGGATGTCTGAATAACTGGCCAATTTTCAATGCTGAAGGTATTGAAGCAGGTGCGGGATTAAATGCTACTGACTTTGGAACAATTGACAGGGGTGACGGTGTAATGCAAACAACTTATAAAGGTTGGCCGCTCTATTACTATGTGCAAGATACAGTGCCCGGACAAATGTTGGGCGAAGGTGTAATTGGAA
Organism: Draconibacterium sp.; assembly: GCA_035467235.1. Classification (GTDB taxonomy): domain Bacteria; phylum Bacteroidota; class Bacteroidia; order Bacteroidales; family Prolixibacteraceae; genus Draconibacterium. The sequence continues at coordinate 2,676 of DATITY010000181.1, forward strand.
AATGGTTTGTTGCAAAACCCGATTACACCATTATGATTACAGACAATCAGTTGACTGGTTTGAATGGAGTAAACTACAAGGGAGATTATACTCCAGGAGACGAAGTGATTCAGTATTTTACGGATGATAAAGGGTTTACTCTTTACACCCGGAAAAACGATTTACGAAATTCCAACAAATTCACCAAACCCGATTTCTCAAATAATGGTGTTTGGCCAATATATGAAGAAACAGAAGTTGTAATTCCGTCTGTTTTAAACAAATCGGACTTTGGAATTATAAATGTTTATGGTAAAAATCAGTTGACATACAAAGGTTGGCCATTGTATTATTTTGGTCAGGATATGATGGTTCGCGGAAATAACAAAGGTGTTAGCGTACCTTCTCCAGGTGTTTGGCCGGTTCCGGTAAAAGATATGATGTTGGCTCCATTACCTGCTACCGTAGTTGACATTATCGTAAACAGTCCTGATCACACCACTTTGGAAGCCGCAGTTGTTGCCGCCGGCCTGGTTGAAACTTTACAAAGTGAAGGACCATTCACAGTATTTGCTCCGACAGACGAAGCCTTTGCAGCCTTGCCAGCCGGAACAGTTGAAGCTTTATTGGCTGACATTCCTGCGCTGACAAACATTCTTACCTATCATGTAGTTGGAGCCAAAGCAATGAGTTCAGACCTGATCAACGGACAGAAAATAGTAACCGTTCAGGGTCAGGAAGTAACCGTAACCATCAGCGATGATGGTGTGTTTATCAACAATGCAAAAGTAACTGTTGCCGATTTGGAAGCTGTAAATGGTGTTGTGCATGTAATCGATGCTGTTCTGACTCCACTCCCAGCCACGGTTGTTGACATTATCGTAAACAGTCCTGACCACACTACTTTGGAAGCCGCAGTAGTTGCAGCCGGCCTGGTGGAAACCTTACAAGGCGAAGGACCATTCACGGTTTTTGCTCCGACAGATGCAGCATTTGCCGCACTGCCCGAAGGAACAGTTGAAGCTTTATTGGCTGACATTCCTGCGCTGACCAATATTCTTACCTATCATGTTGTGGGAGGCAAAGCTATGAGTTCAGACCTGATCAACGGACAGAAAATCGTAACCGTTCAGGGTCAGGAAGTAACCGTAACCATCAGCGATGATGGTGTGTTTATCAACAATGCAAAAGTAACTGTTGCCGATTTGGAAGCTGTAAATGGTGTTGTTCATGTAATTGATGCTGTTCTGCTGCCACCAGTGGATGCAACATTTCCAATTGATTTTGAAGTAAAAACCAATGCAGTATGGAATGTTTTTGCCAATGGTGCAGGTGCTGCCGACGATTTCATGGTAATAGCTAATCCTGACAAAACAGGAAACAATACTTCTGATAATGTTTTAAAATTCAAGGTAAATGACGGTGCTGATCCATGGGCCGGAGCATCTTCAGATTCCTATGCTCCAGTTGTATTTACTGAAGATTCACACAAAGTTACCATGATGGTTTGGAAATCGGTAATTAGTCCTGTGGGCTTCAAACTTGAAGGAAGCACAAATGGCGGACCTGTTACTGAAGTAAAAGTTTCAAATACCGTTGTCAATCAGTGGGAGAAATTAACTTTTGACCTTAGTTCACTTGTTGGTTACTCTTACAACAGAATTGTAATTTTCCCTGATTTTCCTGCCACCAGGACTTCCGGAACTACTGTGTACATCGATAATATTGCCATTGAAAAAACGTTACCTGCAACCGTGGTTGACATCATCGTGAACAGTCCTGACCATACCACTTTGGAAGCTGCAGTAGTAGCCGCCGGTTTGGTTGAAACATTGCAGGGAGAAGGCCCGTTCACGGTATTTGCACCGACAGATGCAGCATTTGCCGCACTGCCAGCCGGAACATTGGAAGCTTTGCTGGCTGATATTCCTGCGCTGACCAATATCCTTACTTATCATGTTGTGGGAGCAAAAGCTATGAGTACTGACCTGAGCGACGGTCA
>DATITY010000182.1:0-12844 GCA_035467235.1 Draconibacterium sp.
TGAGGCCAGCCAGATTATTTGATTAAAAAGGATTTCTTTATCAGCAGTAAGGTGAAGCGACTTTCTTGCTTCCTTAATACAGTCGCGAAGTTCTCCGTAAGTAAATTTGTCGTTTAACTTATTAAGAATTAAAGCAGACGGAATCAGGGTATGAATATCCTTCATTTCATCCAGTTTTTTCTTAAACGATTTTTTATGATAAACATGTCGGCGGATATGTTCAGCTTCTTCCAGCATTTTACCAACCGGTTCAATTGTAAGATTATTGTTTTTATCCAGCACCCCGGTTCTGAAAACAATAGATGAAATATGTCCTTCTCCGGTAGCCCTGAAACTGAGAATCACTCTTTTTTCATCATTACCTGTCTCCGACTGGTCGGGATGTTCGACAATTGATGGATTAAAAAAAGCTGCTGATTCAATTGAATACTCCATGGTAAAATAAGAACCGATAAGTATTTTCTGAGAAACATCTAGCGAATTGGGATCAATATCCAACAGCTTAAATAAATGAGCAATTTTGTTAAAATGCTTTTCGAAAATTTTTGAAATATTTCTGTGGCGCATTGAAAAATCCCTTAAGACTGGACTTAGTGCTTTTAATGCCTCAATTTTAGACATGGCTAAAACAGAACGAATGGTATTCAGAGCCCTTTCGTCGCCTGTAAAAAGGAAACGGGCGATAATTCTGGAGGAATCGGGATTAAATTTTAAATTCTTCCTGTTAACAACAATTTGCATCAAATACGTATTTTATATTTTCTCTAAAGGTAGTTTCTAAAATTGAATAAGCGTTAATTTTTTCAGAAACAATAATAAAGGTTGCAGAATGAGGGTTTGTTCCTTATAGGTTTTATATTTGAGGGATATAAAGAGTAGTAACCGGGAAGTTGGTTTTTCAAAAATTTGTAAATTTACTTTCGTACATTTGGGCAAAGATGTAAGTTAAGAATATTGAAACTATTCATCAAAAATATGGTCTGTATCCGCTGCCAGATGGTAGTGAAATCCGAACTTGAAAAGCTTGGCTTACACTATATTTATGTAAAAATCGGGGAAGCTGATATTGTTGAAAATTTACTGCCGGAACAACTTGAAAAATTCAATACAGGTTTAAAAAAGTCAGGACTGGTTTTGATGGACGATAAAAAAAGTATTCTGGTCGAAAAAATAAGAAGTGCAATTATTGAGCTGGTGCACTTCACCGAAGATCAGATTAAAGTTAACCTTTCCGATTTTTTGAGCGAAAAACTTGAATACGATTATACCTACCTTGCCAATTTATTTTCGGAAATGAATGGTGTTACCATCGAAAAATTTTACCTGACCCACAAAATAGAGCGGGTAAAGGAATTGATAGTGTATGGTGATTTAAATCTTTCGGAAATAGCTTACAACTTGCACTACAGCAGTGTTGCCCATCTATCCAATCAATTTAAAAAGTTTACAGGCATGACCCCAACCCAGTTTAAAATGCTCAAAATCAAATCACAGGATTCAATTAACGATGTGTGAATAATGTAAATTTTATTCAGAATTATGTAACGCACCCATAAAGCAGATTCACGAATTTTACTTTGTAACTAACTGCCTTATAAAAAGTAAAAGAATGAATATCCTGCTTGTATATCCTGAATGCCCCGATTCCTTCTGGAGTTTTAACCATGCATTGAAATTTATTTCGAAAAAAGCGGCGGTGCCACCACTTGGATTGATTACCGTATCGGCCATGCTTCCATCAACATGGGAGAAAAAACTGGTTGATATGAATGTTTCCGCGCTTATCAGTACTGATATTCTGTGGGCCGATTATGTATTTATCAGCGCCATGTACATTCAAAAAGAATCGGTAAAAAAGGTAATCGCTGAATGTAAAAAATGGAGTACAAAAATAGTTGCCGGTGGCCCGCTTTTTACACAGGATTTTCCGGATTATCCCGAAATCGATCATTTTGTTTTGAATGAAGCTGAAATTACTTTACCCTTTTTCCTGAATGATTTAAGCGCAGGGAAACCTCAAAGAGTTTACACAACAGAAGAATATGCCGATCTTTCGCTAACGCCGGCGCCCGATTTCCATTTATTGTCGGTAAAGGATTATGCCTTTATGAATATCCAGGTTACGCGGGGTTGCCCGTTTTCGTGCAATTTTTGCGAAATAACTTCACTACTGGGGCATAAAGTCAGGATGAAAAGTACCGAACAGATAATAAATGAACTGGATGTTTTATACGATCGAATTAAATGGCGGGGACCGGTTTCAATTGTCGATGATAATTTTATAGGCAACATAAAACAGGTAAAATACAACCTGCTGCCAGCCATGAAAGAATGGATGCAACAGCACAAATATCCGTTTTCATTTACTATGGAATCCTCGATAAACCTGGCTGACGACGAACAACTGATGGCTTTACTGATTGACGCAGGGATAAATGCAACTTTTATCGGGATTGAAACCCCTGAAGAAGAGTCGCTTCATTACTGCAATAAAACTCAGAACAGAAACCGTGATTTGCTGGAAAGTGTCAGGAAAATACAACAGGCCGGAATTCAGGTTTCAGGTGGCTTTATTGTTGGATTCGACAGTGATACGTCAACCGTTTTTCAACGCCAGATTGATTTTATTCAGCAAAGCGGAATAGTTGCTGCAATGGTTGGTTTGTTAAACGCCCCGAAAAACACCAAACTTTATAAACAGCTTGAAGCAGAAAACAGGTTAACAACCGATGCCACCGGAAACAACACCGATTCGTCAATGAATTTTATTCCCAAAATGGACAACAAGGAATTATTGGATGGGTATCAAAGTATAATTCAGAATATTTATTCCATAAGACCCTATTACAAAAGAGTACGTCAGTCATTGCTGAATTACAGACAGTTGCGCAAAACGCAGAACAAGATCAATTTAACATTGCTGAAAGCGTTTCTTCATTCGGTTTTTGTAATTGGAATTCTGAACAAAGGAAGAAGGGAATACTGGAAATTACTTTTCTGGACCATTTTCAACCGGCCAAAATTAACGATTGATGCCCTTACATGCACCGTTTACGGATACCATTTCCGCACTGTGTACGGATTACGAAACAAAAATAATTTATAAAATGAAAATAGCATATATTGCCACATACCCGCCCCGCGAATGTGGTATCGGAACCTTTACAAACAACCTTTTTAAATCGATGCTGGCTGATAAAAAAGGAGTGGAAGACGGGAATGAAGGAATTATTGTGGCCTTAAATGATAACGATCTTACTTATAAATACCCTGAAGAAGTAAAAGTTGTCGTCAGGCAGGACCATCAGGAAGATTATCTGAAAGCTGTAAAGTACATTAATTTAAGCGGCGCAGATCTCTGTGTTCTTGAACATGAGTTTGGCATATTTGGCGGACAAAGCGGAGTATATATTCTTCCGTTGCTGCACCGGTTGGAAATACCGCTCATTGTTACGCTGCACACCATTCTGAAAACTCCGTCATACAACGAAAAAGCTGTTTTAAAGGAAATCTGCAAAATGGCCAATAAAGTTGTGGTGATGAGCCATAAGGCCGTGGAGTTCCTTACCACAATCTATGATGTTCCGGAAGAAAAAATAGCGCTGATTGAGCATGGTGTTCCCGATATTCATTTTAATTCAGAAAAATCTAAAAAGGAGTTTAAACTCGAAAGCAAAAAAGTATTGCTGACTTTTGGTTTTGTTGGCCGCAACAAAGGCATCGAAACTGTAATTAAAGCATTGCCGGGAGTGGTGGAAAAACATCCGAATCTGATTTACATCGTTTTGGGAAAAACCCACCCGAATGTGGTGCGTCATTCCGGCGAAGAATACCGTATTTTTCTGCTGCGCCTGGTGAAAAACCTTCATCTCGAAAAACATGTTTTATTTCTGAATGAGTTTATTGACGAGCAGGATTTGTTCAAATATTTATATGCGTGCGATATTTATATTACACCCTATTTAAATGAAGCCCAGATTACCAGCGGCACACTTTCGTATGCTGTGGGAGTTGGCGCAGCCGTACTTTCTACGCCATACTGGCATGCCGAAGAATTGCTGGACGAGGGTAGGGGAAGGCTTTTTGGTTTTAACGATTCAGATGGTTTGTCGGTTATGTTAACCGAACTGCTCGATAATCCAAAAGAACTGAACGAACTAAAAAGTAAGGCAACGGAGTATGGCAAAAAAATTACCTGGCCAAAAACAGGGGAAAGATATCTGGCGCTTGCCAAAAAAATACTTAACGAAAACCATCAGGTAATTGTTGAACCCGAATCGGAACTCGATTTGCTCATTCTTCCTCCTTTTTCGCTGACTCATATCAATCGTTTAACGGATGATACAGGGATTATACAACATGCCAAATTCGGGATTCCCAACTTAAAGGAAGGTTATTGTCTCGATGATAATGCACGGGCATTGCTGATGGTGTTAATGGCCTACCGGCAAATAAGCGATAAACGTGCACTTGAATTGTCGCCCATTTATCTGAGTTACATTCATTACATGCAAAATGCAGATGGCACTTTCCGGAATTTTCTGAGTTTCAGCCGTAATTTTCTCGATGAAGTTGGTTCCGAAGATTCGTTTGCCCGCACGATATGGGCTTTAGGATATTTAATGGCACACGCACCGAATGATGCATATTACCAGACGGCAAAACTGGTGTTTTTCAATGCGTCACCCAATTTCGAAAAATTGACTTCAATCAGGGGAATCGCCAATACGATGATTGGAATCAGTTATTACCTGAAATGTAATCCGGGAGACGATTCAATGACAGAAAGGCTGAGAAATCTCGCCAATGTTTTGATAAAGCATTATAACGAAAACATTTCTCCCGGCTGGCAATGGTTTGAATCGTTACTTGCGTACGACAATGGAATTTTGCCGCTGGCGCTTTTACATTCGGCTGAAATACTGAATGACGATAAAATAACAAAAGTCGCGATTGAATCGATGGAGTTTCTTACGAGTCATACATTGAAAGACAATTATCTGTCGATAATAGGGAATGAAAAATGGTATAAAAAAGAGGAAGAACGGTCGGTTTTTGCCCAGCAACCCATTGATGCCATGGCCATGGTTCTAATGTACCATCAGGCTTATCATCTTACAAAAGACAAAGAATACCTGAGCAAACTATATACTTCTTTTTTGTGGTTTCTGGGTGAAAACGATTTGAGAATGAGTCTCTATGATTTTGAAACACAAGGGTGTTGCGATGGATTTGAACGTCACGGCGTAAACCGGAACCAGGGAGCAGAAAGTTCGCTGGCGTATCTGATTTCGCATTTAACTGTGCTGCAGGCCTACGAGGAATTTCACAAATCGGATTTGAAACTGGTATAAAAGTGGGTTTACTAATCAGATAAAAAACACATAGTCACATAGTTCAAAATAGGAAAACACATAGATTTTAAGGTTATTCAACCCCTATGTTTTATTAACTATGTGGCCTAATATGCCTATTGTTGTTAATAAGGTTAATGTGAGTTTTTTATCATGAGCTACTAAGGTAAAAAACCAGGAAAAAATAAGGTTAAATCGCGACTTAACCCCAACTTTTTATTTGTCTCTTTCAACCCGCCTGGCAATTGGGAGATTACTATTTCTACAATAGATTTTTTTTAATTTAAAAAACCTTATTCTTCTTCCTCAAACCTTAGTAGCCAGTGGTTTATATTACTAAAAAAACCTTATTAACCTTATTTCTATAAATATTGAACAGGATAAATTACTCACCCAATTTGGCATAAAAAAAAAGTCCCGCACAATGGCGGGACAAAATTTTAAATGATTATGTTTTTTTTAAACTAAGCTAGTTTAACATTCACTGCATTTAATCCTTTTTTGCCTTCCTGCAAATCAAAAGTTACTTCATCATTCTCCCTGATATTTTCTTTAACTCCGGATGAATGTACAAAATACTCTTTTGAAGAGTCGGTGTCTTTTATGAATCCAAATCCTTTTGATTCATTGAAAAACTTTACTGTTCCTTTATTCATTATATTAATTTATTAATTGCGTGCAAGTTATACTTATATTTTGGTTATTGCACTCTTTATTTTGATTTTGACTGTTAAATTAATTGAAAGTTAAGCGTTTACTCTCTTATCCCTTAATTTAAGCTTTAATTCCACTTCTTTTCGTTTAAGAATGGTGTTTTCTTTAACCAGATTTTCAATTGTTTTTTCAAGTTTTTTATTTGCCACATCGGTTTCAATCTTCGCATTTATAATGTCGAAACGCAAATCCTGTAACTGTACCATTTGTTGTTTTAACTGCTGGTGTAATTCTGTCAGTTCAATTTCTTTCTTCTTCAATTCGGTAATATCGGTAGCAACCAGTATGTAATTATCACCTTGCAGATAAGCGGGTAACAGCCTGACAGACAGTTTCAGCCAGATTGAGTTGACTAAGGATAATATTAGTGTACCGCTTTTTTGATGTGACAGTTTTGCCAGCAGGTTATCCAGGTTTAATCTGTCAATTGGAGTGATATAATTTTTAAACTTTGAACCAATTACCTGGTTAACCGGTTGGTTTACGAGTTCGGCAAACCGGTTGTTGCAATACAGTATTAGTCCTTCTTTGTTAAATGTAACTGCTCCCCCGTGCATTTCTTCAACAAAAGTACGATAGGGGGTTTCTGCCGAAGAAAGCGAGTAAACCTGTTCGCCTTTTGCGCCTGAAATTACAATTGCATCCACTTCTCCGTTTCGCATTGCCGACAGTATTTCTTCGGATTCTGATATGCGGGAACGTAATTCTTCGTTTTCTGTTATGAGTTGTTCAAGTGTTTTTGTCATTTTTTTATTTTCTTTATCATGAGCACTATTTCATTAAAATCTAAAAAAGTCACTTTAACTTTCTCAGGTCTAACCCAATAAGTACTTTCTCTTCGTTCGACATATCTCCAATAATTCTCCTGAACGGAAGCGGCAGTTTTTTAATCAGGGTTGGGGCAGCAATAATCTGTTCCTCTTTTGCCAGGTATGGCTTTTGGTACAAGTCAATTACCTCCAGTTCATATTTCCCTTTAAGATATTCCTCGCAAATCTTTTTCAGGTTTGTTATGGCAAGCACCGATCGGTTTGTTGAACCGGTAATATAAAGACTCAGTAAATATTTATCCGGACTTTTATCAGCAACGGTCAAGTCAAACTCTTCCGTGTCACTTTTTATTTTTGTTTTTTTCTCTTTCATGATTATTTCATGCGAATGTTTTGTTTCTCCATCAGTTTACCGCCAGTAAATCCAACCCCATTAGTACTCGTTCTGTATTGGAAAGATCGCCGATTATTTTGCGAACAGGAACCGGCAATTTCCTGATTAACGTTGGCAGGGCAACAATCTGGAATTCATTGGCCAAATGCGGATTTTTCAACAGGTCTATTACTTCAATAGAATATTTGCCTTCCAACTGTTCTTCACAAATTCTTTTCAGATTTGTAAATGCAGTAATGGCTTTTGGTGTTTGTCCGGCAACATATAACCTGAGCACCCACATATCTTTTGTTGTTTTTTTTGATTTTTCTTTTTTAATCATTACGTCTGAGTTCTCTTTCTTTGCCTTCATAAAATTGTATTTTTAAAATTTTTCTTTTTGTTTGTTTTATTGATTTCAATATCATCTTTCCTGCTTTCCGCCATTTCTATTTTATCCTGTTCCAGTCGCTTAATCATGTCCTGCTCGGTTTCAATCATTTTCAAAGCTTCCGATTCCTGAGAATCAAAATTGGCATACAACGAAATTATCTGGGCTTCCAATGCCTTGCGTTTTCGCTCAATTTCACGTTTTTTCCGTTCAATGTCATGTTTGCGTGTTAAAACTTCCGCGTTTTCAATGGCTTTTTGGGCAATACGTGCTGAACCTGTTAAAACCCCGCTCGAACCAACATAAACTTCCCTTAATTCTATTCCGTGACTGGTTAAAATGAATTCGCGAATCTGGTTTGAATGTGCCATGCCACGCGATTTAATAATGTACATTCCCCGGTTTCGTTCGCCGCTTAATTCAATATCGCGCAGATAAATCCATGTGTCAATCAGCGATGATATTCCGCTGTCGTTGTGTTCCGCGATGCCTTCCTTTGAAGTTAAACTTGTAAACATGGCTGTTATCAGGTTCGATTTCAGATAATCTACAATTCGCATTAACATGGTTTTTACTTCGAAATCCTTATCACCGATAACAAATGTGTTGATTGGGTCGAGAATTACAATTTGGGGTTTAAAATCGTTAACTGCCTTGTGTGTTGCGGCCAGGTGCATTTCGAGTCCATAAAATGTGGGGCGGGTAGCCTGAAAGTGTAATAGTCCTTTTTGCACCCACGGTTCGAGATTTATGCCAATCGAAAGCATGTTCCGCATGAGCTGTTTCGGCGATTCCTCGAAACAGAAATAGAGGACCCGTTCACCCCTTTTACAGGCAGCTTCGGCAAAATGCGCTGCAATACTGGTTTTTCCAACTCCGGTTGTTCCCGATATCAGCACGGTGCTGCCGCGGTAAAAACCTTTTCCTTCAAGCATTTTATCGAGCGCCAAAATACCACTCGAAACCCTGTCGTTTGACACCGCATGTTTTAAGCCCAGCGAAGTGACAGGTAATATTGAAAAACCATTTTCGTCTATCAGAAACGGGTATTCGTTGGTGCCGTGTATCGATCCGCGGTATTTAACTACCCGTAAACGGCGGGTTGAGTTCTGTTCGGTTACGCGGTGGTCGAGCATAATCACACAATCCGAAACATATTCTTCCAAACCCTGGCGGGTTAAAGTTTCGTCACCGCGTTCGCCGGTTATAATTGCTGAAACGCCTTTTTCTTTCAGCCAGTGAAACAAACGCCGCAGTTCGGCGCGAAGTATCAGTTGGTTGGGCAGCCCGGCAAACAACGATTCGATGGTATCCAAAACAACGCGTTTTGCCCCAATCAAATCGATGGCATAATTCAGCCTGATGAATAATCCTTCGAGGTTGTATTCCCCGGTTTCTTCTATTTCGCTGCGTTCGACACGAACATGCTCAAGTATGATTTTTTTATGTTTGATAAGGTCATTCAAATCAAAACCAAGCGAGGAAACATTTTTGATTAGCTCATCATTTGTTTCTTCGAAGGACATAAACACACCGGGTTCGTTAAATTGTGTTGCACCACGCACCAGAAACTCCATTCCGAAAAGTGTTTTGCCACAACCTGCGCCGCCGCAAACCAGTGTTGGCCTGCCGGCTGGCAATCCGCCGTCGGTTATTTCATCAAATCCCTGAATACCTGTTGGCGACTTGACGAGTTTATGGTCTGCAAGCTTCTTTTCTGTTTTTTTCATTGAAGCAATTTGTTTTTATATTTACTGATAACCAATTGATTAAGCATGTTTTGCAATTCAAATTATCAAATTTTCATGTAAAAAGCTGATCGTATAAAGGTAGTTTTTAATCCCCGCACGGTTTTTATATAATTATTTGAAAAGTTTACATAATTCACACATTTGGCGAGGCAGAGGTATTTTTGGCACAGGTTTTTTCAAGGGGTGCGGAGGTTTGCAACCTACTGATGAATCGCGAATAAAACCCTGTCTGCAGGCAGGCTACTGTGTAACCGCAAATAAATATTTACAAATCGATAGAAAATGAAAAAAAAATAACGAATGAGAAAGTGTTTAAAAGACCAATGTTGTACAAAAATTTAAGATTTAATATTCGTGAGCCTTGTCAGGGTTTTTTTGGATTGCGCTTTTCAGCCCATTTTTCTGTAAGTTGAATGTACCAGCGAAAGTGTTGTAATGCCAGCAAAAAATAGATAGCAATTGTGGCAGTTACAGCAATGACATACATATTGTAAGCTACAGCCACACCAACGGCCGCTGTTGCCCAAATGGATGATGCGGTAGTAAGACCATAAGTTAAGTCTTTGGCATTGTCTCTGTAAATAATACCAGCCCCTAAAAAACCTATCCCGGTAACGATGTTGGCAACTATTCTGCCAGCGGCTGTAATATCTGTTGTATGAATTCCTATCAACGTGAATAGTGCGGCGCCCAAAGTAACTGCTGCATAAGTTCTGATACCTGCAGAATTACCATGCCTTTCTCTTTCAAGCCCGATAATAGCTCCAAGGATAAATGCCACAATAAGTTGTGCAACAATTATGAGTTCAATTTTTGTATTCATATTGTTAATGTTTATTTCGATGCCTTATTAACTATTTTCTTTAGTCGCAATTAGTTCTGCCATTGTCTATAACGGTACGTATAAGTTTATTGCAGGTTTCGAAGCACTTTGTGGACTTGTTACACAAAAGTTTATATTAAATTTTACAACTTTTCACAAAACCAATCGATGCAATCGCGCGGGAGTGAGATGTTTTGATCATCTTTAAGCAGGAGGCATTCAAATAAAGAATGTTTGCTTTTAAAACGGATACCCAATCGCCACATTTAAAATCAGGTTTTCGTTTCTCCATTTCGAACTGGTAAAATCAATTTCGTCAATCACCCACCTTTCGTTTTCTGCCAGCCATGGTTTCCGCAATGGCATTGCAAGATCGAACCGCAAAACAAAAAATGATACATCTACCCGCACACCGGCACCTGCACCCACTGCGATTTCATTCATAAAAGTTGAAAAAGAAAACGGGGTTCCGATATTGGCAGGATTAGATTTTATCAGCCACACATTTCCGGCGTCAACAAACAAAGCCCCTTTAAAAAAGCGGTAAATGGAAAAGCGGTATTCTGTATTTGCTTCAACTTTTATATCGCCACCTAAACGCAGAAATCCAATTTCATCGGGATTCTGGTAAAAGGTACCGGGACCAACCGAATTGATATGAAAAGCGCGGATACTGTTTGGTCCGCCGCTGAAAAACTGTTTAGCGTAAGGCATTACAGCAGAGTTTCCGTAAGGTTTGGCAGCGCCTGCAAAACCGCGGAGTACAAATTTATTTTTATCTCTGAAGGTGTAATAAAAACGGCCATCGACACTTGATGCTATAAACTGCGAATATACTGATCCGGCAATCTGCCCGGGATTTTCTGACGATATATCCTCTCCGGCAATTCTTTTTGCAAGCGACAAGGCATTTCCTGCAATCTCACCTGTATAACGAAAATAGTACTGCAACTTTTTGCCGGGTAACAACTGATCGTTAAAAGTAAAAGAATAGCTTCCCCCGGCGATAAACTGCTCCTCGTAGCTTTTTTTCAGATATGGATTGGTGTTCAGCAGGTCTTCAAATTCGGGCGATTTATTCGAGAGAGAAGTATAACTTACACTGACCGGATTAAATTCGTGTTCTTTCCTGATGTCCTGTTTCCATTTATAGCCGTAAACAAACTCAAATGTTTTCATATCGAAATAGTTAACCCGTCGCATGTAGTTAAAGGCAACTATAAAACGGGTTTTTGGAATATATCTGCTGTAAGTTCTGATATTGAAGGGGGCTATAAAACGCGGAAAATGCAGTTCAATCTGCGGATTGATGGAATACGAATAATAATTTTTGTCGGTCTTGTTCCGCTGATATTCAAATGAGCCTGACATATTGAAGTTTAGCAATTCTGCGCCTTTAAATGAGTTTCTGTTTAGCAGGCTTAAATTCATTCGCGGACCGGTGAAGTTATTCGATTTCGAAACATATTCCATTTCTGTTCTGAAAGTGCGTTTGGGCATTGGTGTCATTAAAATGGATACGTCCAGATATCCGGCAGCCGTAGTATCGCTGTCGGAAAATTTAACCCGCACAAATTTGAAATTATCCAGCGAGATCAGGCGGTTGAGCGTGATGTTGTGATTTTCACGCGAAAAGATTTCATTTTTTCGGAGGTAAACCGATCGTAACAATTCCTTTGGTTTGATCCATTTCCCCGATTCATCTCTTACAAAATCAACGTTTTCAAAGTGTATGGTGTCTTTTATTATGTCTTCATCTTCAATATTAAGCGAATAATTCTGATCGATAAACACATTATTGATGCGGTAAACGGTCACGGCATTATCCGGAATACTGTCTTTTAAAGTCATTTTCAGGGTAATTGTATGATTTGCGTTCGATGTGTCGGCTTTAAAAAGGAGATAATCGGGGTCGAAATAAAAATACCCGTTGTTTTTAAGCAAAGCATCAATCCGCATCCGTTCCATTTCAAGAGTTGTGAGGTTATATGCTTCGCCGGGTTTTATCAGCGATTTTTTGTTTTCTTTCAGAATGATGAACTTTAAACTGTCATCGGATATGGCAGTTATAATATCGTTAATAATATATGGTTGATGTATGTAGCTGGTGTATATTATCTTAGCCGTGTGTTTCTTTTCAACAATTTCAAAATTGGTAAAACTTTTAAAAATACCGATGTTAAAAAGGCCGGCATCGATAAATTCGGCGGTAACCCCGGGTTTAATATTACTGATGAATATGGGTGCTTCCCCTCTTTTTTTGAGCCACTTTTTAAATTTTGTGTCAGGCGTTTCACCGGCATAGTTATACATCCATAATTTTGGCCGCATGCCCAAAAACTTTTTATTTGGCTCGGGACGAATGGAATTTTCCACTGTGGTTTTAATCAGTTTGCTACTAATGTTTTTTGTCGATTCAAGTTTTGAATCCGCCCCCGTGTAAAGCTTTTCACCGGGAGGCAAATGCCTGGTACCACTGCAGACTGCCAGCAGCAGAAAACTGATAATCAGGAAATAACTCTTTCGGATTGAGCTTGTCATTCTTTTTTAACTTTTTCAATTTTCCTTTTTCAACTTTTGTTCGCCTGAAGAAATTTGTCCATTTATCGAAATCGCGCACATAGCTGATTCCGACTCCGGTTTCAACAAACTGGCCGTCAATATCGCT
>DATITY010000183.1:0-3321 GCA_035467235.1 Draconibacterium sp.
CGCTTATATTGGCTGGTGCATTGGCAACAAGGAAAACGAACAGGCAAAAAAATACCTTGCGCTGGCAGAAAAAAATATTGAAATACTTGAAAAGCAAAGATTTGAGTTGTCAATACTAAATGCCTATAAATCGGCACTTTACGGCTACAAGGTGGGACTGAATAAATTTCAGGCTCCTTTTATCGGGCCAAAAAGTGTTGAAAGTGCAAAAAAAGCAATTGAACTTGATAAGAATAATTCGTACGGATATATTCAAATTGGAAATTCGGAATTTTACATGCCCTCAGTTTTTGGCGGCTCAAAAACCGTGGCGCTCGAAAATTTTAAAAAAGCTGAAAGTCTGATGGAGAAAAATCCCGAAAAAATAAAAAATGACTGGAACTATCTGAGTATACTTGCAATGATAGTAATGACTTACAAGGAGTTGAAACAATATGAGTTGGCTAAATATTACTGCGAAAAAGCATTAAAAACAGAGCCTGAATTTTTGTGGGTGAAACTGGATTTGTATCCTGAAATAAAAAATTTAATAAAACAGAAAAAATGAGCAGAAAGGTATTGGTTGCAGGTGCAGGAATTGGCGGATTGGCCACTGCTTTACGATTGGCAAAAAAAGGTTACCAGGTTGAAATTATCGAAAAAAACAACCAGGCAGAAGGGCGGCTGAACCAGATTAAAAAAGATGGTTTTACATTCGATACGGGCCCCAGTTTTTTTAGCATGTCATTTGAATTTGAGGAGTTTGCGAAAGATTGCGGAATCAAACTGCCTTTTAAATATTACGAACTCGACCCGCTTTATACAGTTAATTTCAGCGATAATCCGAAAACCTTTTCGCTGTTTAAAGATTTGGACAAACTGGCAGCGCAATTCGAAGATATTGAACCCGGTTTCAGGCAGAAAATGGAAAAATACCTCGAAAAATCGGGCAAACTTTTTCATGACACCGTCGATTTGGTAATCAAAAACAATTTCGATTCTTATTTTGAATATGTAATAACCCTAATGAAAGTGAATCCGGTACATATTCCGGTGTTGTTCCGCAGTTTCTGGAAACAGGTAAACATGCACTTTTCATCCAAAGAAGCCCGGCAGATAATTTCACTGGTGGCATTTTTCCTGGGCCGCACGCCGTTTGATACCATGGCCATTTATACGCTGCTTTCATACACCGAATTTAAACACGATGGATATTACAATGTTGAAGGCGGAATGTACCAGATTATTGAAGGGCTGGTTTCGGAACTGAAAAAAGCAGATGTAAAAATCACTTACAATACCGAAATCGAAAGTTATTCGGAATCGAACGGGAAACTTGAATCGCTAATTGACAAGAAAGGGAAAAAATGGAACGCTGACTCCTTTTTGGTGAATGCCGACGCCGCTGTGTTCAGAAACAGCGTTTTTAAACGCGAAAAATATTCCGACGAAAAAATGGCTAAAATGAACTGGACGATGGGTTATCTTACCTTTTACATAGGCATCAAATGCAAATTGCCGCAGGTAAACCATCACAATTACTATTTAGGTTCGAATTACGAGGAATATTCAAACAACATCCTGCAAAATCCCGATACGCTTGAAAAACCATACTATTATGTAAATGTGCTTTCGAAACACAATCCGCAGTGTGCACCCGAAGGTTGCGAAACCCTGTTTTTTGTTTGCCCGGTTCCCAACCTGCTTTTCAAAACAGACTGGAACGACAGGGATATGATTGTAAACAGCGTTATTTCAGACTTTTCGAAACGAATCGGGAAAGACATTTCAACCGAAATTGTGTCGAAAACCATTTACACTCCCGAAGACTGGCAAAACCAGTTTAACCTTTACAAAGGCAGCGGACTTGGCTTATCGCACACCATGAAACAAATCGGCGCTTTCCGCCCTGCAAATTTCGACGAGAAATACAAAAATGTGTTTTATGTTGGCGCTTCTACCCTACCCGGCGCTGGTTTGCCAATGGCCATCATCAGTTCGAAACTGGCATTTGAAAGGATTGAGAAGTTCGCAGGAAGAAAATAATACGTGAATGCTGCAATGCGTAAATGCTATAATGTGTGAATGCTATAATATCTGAATTACCCACAAAAAAAACCTGCAGAGTTCACTTTGCAGGTTTTTTAAAATCTTAAATATTCCGCCCTGTTTCAGGCATCCTTCATTTTAAATTTCAAATTTTTAATTTTTAATTTCTCCATTGGCAATCAGCCATTCAGCAATTTGCACTGCATTCAACGCAGCGCCTTTTTTAATCTGGTCGCCAACGCACCAGAAAGTGATCCCGTTCGGGTCGGTGGTATCTTTTCTGATTCGTCCTACAAAAACATCATCTTCTCCCGAAACAAAA
The DNA here is from genome assembly GCA_035467235.1 of Draconibacterium sp. Taxonomy (GTDB): domain Bacteria; phylum Bacteroidota; class Bacteroidia; order Bacteroidales; family Prolixibacteraceae; genus Draconibacterium. The sequence continues at coordinate 2,351 of DATITY010000183.1, forward strand.
AGCGGCATCGGATATTTCTTTTCTGCCGGAACATCAACAACAGTTAAACCTTCGGCCTTTTCAAAAGCAGCTTTCACTTCTTCCACCGAAAGCGGTTTTTCAGTTTCAACCCAAATAGCTTCAGAATGGGCGCGGGCCACCGGAATACGCACGCACGTTGCACTCACTTCGGCGTCTGTATGCATAATTTTCTTGGTTTCCCAGTTCATTTTCATCTCCTCCTTGGTGTAATCGTTATCGAGGAAAACGTCGATATGAGGAATGATATTCATGGCCAACTGGTAGGGAAATTTACTTGGAGTTACTTCGTTGCCCGCAGCAACGTCTTTTATCTGCTGTTCCAGTTCGGCAATTCCCTGCGCACCTGCTCCGCTTGCTGCCTGGTAAGTGGCAACGCGGACCCGTTTAATTTTTGACAGATTATCGATTGGTTTCAGGGCAACTACCATTTGTATTGTTGAACAATTCGGGTTTGCAATAATATTTCTCGGGCGGTTTCTTGAGTCCTCGGGATTTACTTCGGGAACCACCAGTGGTACATCGTTGTCGTAACGAAAAGCGCTGGAATTGTCAATCATAATTGCACCATGTTTGGTAATTGTAGTGGCAAATTCCTTTGAAATACTTGCTCCGGCTGAAGTTAATGCAATGTCGATATCCTTAAAATCGTCGCCGTGTTTTAATTCCTTAACCACCAACTTCTTCCCTTTAAAATCATAAACATTCCCGGCGCTTCTGGCCGAACCAAACAATACCAACTCGTCCATCGGAAAATTCCGCTCAGCAAGTACCTGCAGAAACTCCTGTCCTACAGCACCACTTGCTCCAACAACTGCAACTTTCATTCGTAAATCTTTTTAAAATATTATGTAATAGCTATCTTTAAATCGGCTCAAAGTTAGTATTTTGCTTCTAATTGTAAATGTGATGATTAGCAATATTCCAAAAATCTTAATATTCTTTTGTCTTTT
>DATITY010000184.1:0-3376 GCA_035467235.1 Draconibacterium sp.
TCCTATTCTATAATGAATTTTATTCTGATTGGCGCGTTATTATTAGAATTATATCTGAATAAAAACATCGGATTTGATCAGAAAAAAGTTGTGCTTTTAAGTGATAAAACATCTGATCCGCTTCACCGGTTTTTACTCGAAAAGATAAAACAAAAGCAGGAACCCATAAAAATATCGAGCTGGATAAGCAAATTGCATTTTTCGCAAAAACACATTCGCAGCGAAGTTCAGAAAGGATTGGTTGAAAGGAGAATAATTAAAATGGAACCACACCAGTTTTTGTTTTTCAGTTGGCAGAAATCCAAAATTATCAATAAACAACCGGTGTTTAATTTAATATCCGACATTGAAAATCAGATTTTTAAGGGAACAGTAAATGAAGAGGAAATCATGTTATTATCGATGTTAATACCGGCAGGATTATTAAAGCGAATTTTTCCGGAAAGGGAAAAACGAAACCGGGCAGTTGACAAGTTAAAGAATATGACAGTTGAAAATCAGGTTTCTGTTGCCGTTTCCGAAGCAATCGCAGCAGCTCAGGCAGTTGCTGCATCTGTTACAGTTTCCGCTGCAGTGGCCGGAGCGCACAGGTAACATATTAATAACTCTACACTAAACTGTTTTATAGATTGGTTGTTTACATCACCATACAAATTGGTTTGATTCGAAAAAATGAAACAAAAAATTGCTGTTTTCTGGTTCCGCCGCGATTTGCGGTTAAACGATAATACCGGGTTTTTTCATGCGTTACAATCGGGTCTGCCAGTTCTCCCTCTTTTCATTTTCGACATCAATATTCTTGACAAACTCAATTCAAAAAATGATGCGCGGGTAACATTTATTTATAATCAACTGCAAAAAATTAATTCTGAAATTGAAAAGCAAGGAAGCTCGCTGAAAGTGCTGCTTGATAAACCTTTGGAAGCTTTTGAGAAATTGAACGGCGAATTTGAAATTGCAGCCGTTTACACCAACAATGATTACGAACAGTACGCCGTTCAGCGCGATAAAGAGGTTGAAACATTTCTGAAACAGAAAGGAATTGAATTTCATTCGTTTAAAGACCATGTAATTTTTGAGCACAATGAAGTTTTAAAGGATGACGGAACTCCTTACACTGTTTTTACGCCTTACAGCAAAAAATGGAAACAGAAATTGGAAAACATTGAAATTCCGGAATTTCCTTCACAAAAACATCTGCATAGTTTGTTAAAAACCACTCCATTCCATTTTCCGGAAATCAATGAAATTGGTTTTGTGAAAAGCCAGATTCAGATACCTGAGATGAATATTTCAGAACAATTGGTAAGAAATTATGCTGAAAAGCGCGATTTACCTGCACTGGACGCGACTTCAAAACTGGGAGTTTATTTGCGTTTCGGAACAATCAGTATCAGAGAAGTAACGCGGATTGCCCGCAATTACTCGGAGGTGTTTCTGAACGAGCTGATATGGCGAAATTTCTTCAGCAATATTTTGTGGCATTTCCCGCATGTTGAAAACAAAGCTTTTAAACCAAAATACGATTTTATTCAGTGGCGGAACAGTGAAAAGGAATTTGATTTGTGGTGCAGGGGAGAAACCGGATATCCGCTTGTTGATGCCGGAATGCGGGAACTGAACGAAACCGGATTTATGCACAATCGGGTTCGAATGGTTACTGCCAGCTTTTTAACCAAACATTTGTTAATCGACTGGCGCTGGGGCGAGGCTTATTTTGCAGAGAAACTACTCGATTTCGATTTGGCCTCAAACAATGGAAACTGGCAGTGGGCGGCAGGTTGTGGTTGTGATGCCGTTCCTTATTTTCGGGTTTTTAGTCCTGATGCCCAGCAAAAAAAGTTTGATCCACAGGCAAAATACATTTTGAAATGGGTGCCTGAATTTGGTACGGTAAAATATCACCAACCGGTTGTTGACCATACGTTTGCGAGGGAAAGAGTACTCAGGATTTATAAAAAGGCATTGGAATAATTGATGTTTTATTCCATCAGCCATTCCATTATCCGATTGCTTTTTGGACTTGAAATCGGAGAAAGCGCATCAACAACCTGTCCGTTTTGATCAACCAGAAATTTTTGATAGTTCCATGTCACTTTTGCTTCCAATGTTCCATTTTCTTCGCTGCTGGTGAGCCACTTGTAAATTGGGTGACAATCTTCTCCCTTGATTGATATTTTTTCCATTAGCTGAAAAGTGATTTCATATTTTTTTGTACAGACATCATAAATTTCTTCATTTTCACCCGGTTCCTGTTTGCCAAAATCGTTACTTGGAAATCCGACAATCTCAAAATCATCACCACCATATTCTTCGTACAACTCTTGTAGTTTTTTTAATTGTGGTGCCAGACTGCATTCGGTTGCAATATTCACAATCAGCACCTTCTTGCCTTTTAATGTTGAGAAATCAAATTCTTTTCCGTCAATTGTCGTTGCCTTAAAATCGTGGAGTGTTTTCTTCTGTGCCATTATTTGTACAGAAAATAAAAATGTTATTACTAAAAAGAAGAATTTCATGACTGTTATTTTAATTTCTAAATTTAAGTCCGAAACCGGACGTAAAGTATAAAATTAGACAATTGTTGTTAATAAAAAAATAGACGTTAAAAAGCAGATTTAATTATCTTTGGGCACTTATTGCGAAAAGCGAGAATATGGAAAACTTTGTTGTTTCGGCAAGAAAATACAGGCCCGATACTTTTCAAACCGTGGTTGCACAGGCATCGATAACGAATACGTTAAAGAATGCCATTAAAAGCAGTCAGTTGGCGCATGCCTATCTGTTTTGCGGGCCGCGGGGAGTTGGAAAAACAACCTGTGCCCGGATTTTTGCCAAAACAATCAATTGCACCAGTTTATCGCCCGAAGTTGAAGCCTGTAACGAATGTGATTCATGCAAAGCTTTTAATACCAGCCGTTCGTTTAATATACATGAATTAGATGCAGCCTCGAATAATTCGGTTGACGATATCCGGAATCTGACCGATCAGGTTCGCATTCCGCCGCAAATGGGTAGATACAGCGTGTACATTATCGATGAGGTTCACATGCTTTCTGCACAGGCGTTTAATGCATTTTTGAAAACACTGGAGGAACCGCCAAAACATGCGATTTTTATTTTGGCAACAACAGAGAAACATAAAATTATCCCGACCATTTTATCGCGTTGTCAGATTTTTGATTTTAACCGGATTGGTGTTTCTGATATTTCCCGCTACCTCGAATTCGTAGCCAAAAGTGAAGGAATTGAAGCTGAAACAGAAGGATTAAATGTGATTGCACAAAAAGCCGATGGCGCAATGCGCGACGCACTCTCCATTTTCGACCAGATTGTTAGTTTTTCGGGTAAAAAAATAACGTATCAGGATATCATT
>DATITY010000185.1:0-3032 GCA_035467235.1 Draconibacterium sp.
AAAATAAATTACTGGTTGGCGCCCTGAAATACGAGGAAGTCCGTTTACTCGATATTGAAAACGACCGCGTAATGCACGATGAAGTAATCCTAAAAGGACAAGGCCGGGTTCGCGATGTGCAAACCGGTCCTGATGGGGCAATTTATGTGGTTTTAAACGACCCGGGAACCGTATTGAAGCTGATGCCGAAAATTGATTGATACAAATTGAAATACCGGAAAGTCTGAAGTAATCTAATATCAGACTACCGGTTATAAATTTTATTACAGTATTACCTGCCGGACTATTAAACCTGTTCCTGAAGAAACAGTCCAATTTCTTCAATTGAAGAAATTTAATGTGGATAAAACAGTCGCAATTATTGGCCTTGTTCAGGCACTTTTTGGAATAACCATTTTTATTGCCAAACGCCCGCGGCATTTGAGTTTTGTTTTTCTGACCATCTGGCTGGCTGTAATTGCCGTTTTTTTGGGTGCCAGTCTTCTTCCGTTTCAGGTTACCGACTATTTTAAACCCGGTATTTTCCCATTCCTCCTGCTGTTTGGCCCGCTGTTGTATTTGTATGTCAATTCGCTTTCTGTTGAAAATTTCAGGTTAAAACCTTTTATGCTACTGCATCTTATTCCGCTCGTTGCGGTTGGAATCCACCGACCCATTGTAAGCCCGGTTTCCATTGGAGGTTCAACAAATCCGGCGGAAAGCGCGATGTTTTTTTACAACAAAATTTACTATTTACTTATTGTTCTTTCCTTGCTCACTTATTGGATTTTTAGTGTGAAACTAATTTTAAGTCACAGAAAAAACATCCCAAACCATTTTTCAAACTACACTTCAAAAAATTCACTGAGTTGGCTGATATCAGTTTTGACACTATTTCTGATACTTTTCGTTATTGATTTTTGGATGTCGTTTATAACCACGGTACTGGGTTTCGAAATCGGCAGATTTTCATTCTTGTCACTGAATCTGACCATTTTTACTTTTATCATGATTTTCTTCGGAATTAATCAGTCAGTTATTTACAAAACACCCAGAGTGGTGAAAGATGAACCTGAAAATCCAGAGAATCATGAAGCCAGAAATTCGCGTTCTTTACTGAACGAAAAACAAATGGAAGAGCTTACCAACGCTGTCTTTCAATAATTAAAAAACAAAAAACCTTATCTCAATCCCGATTATTGTTTGCAGATGATGGCTGATGATCTGAACATTTCAAGGCATAAATTATCGGAAGCAATCAACAACGGACAAAAGAAAAATTTTTACAAGCTAATCAACGAATTCAGGGTTGAGGAAGTAAAGGAAATGCTGGTTAATTCCGCATTCAGCCATTATTCGGTTTTAGGAATTGGACTGGAGTGCGGATTTAATTCAAAAACGTCATTTAACCGGATTTTCAAGGAAGAAACCGGATTAACTCCCACGGAGTACAAAAGAACAATCTGAATTTCTTGCATGTTAAAAAAGGTAATCATTTTCCGTTTGTTTGAACATAATTTTTTATTCCTAAAACCGGAGAAAAGTAGTGCCAACCGATGTATTTTTCAGTTTTGTTTCATTGTTGGGACGAATAAGTAATTAGAATAATATAATGTCGTATTTATTTGTTTGTATGCTTTAATATGTGTATATTTATCTCATTATGAGATATGTAACGCTAAAAACAGAGGAGATTGCAGCATTAGAAGCAGGTATTAAAAGCACTAATGATACAATCAGAAAACGCAGTCATTGCCTTCTTTTATCCAACCAAGGAAGGACGATTATAGACCTGGCCAGCATTTTTGATGTTGACCGTAGAACCATCGAACGCTGGTTTGATAAGTGGGAAAAAGAGGGTATAAATTCTCTTCCAATTGCAGCTGGCAGAGGAGTAAAAACACGACTCAAGGGTCTTGAAGAAGTGGTTTCTGAGCAATTGGAAATCCACAGCAGAAATCTAAAAAATGTGCTGCTTCACATAGAAGAAAAACACAATATTAGAATCTGCAAAAAGACTTTGCAGAATTTTTTAAAAGATACAGGGCTATAAATGGAAACGAGCCCGGCTGTCCTTAAAAAGATTACGCAAACAAGATGAATTTGAATTAAAACAAGAACAAATAGAAAGCCTTAAACAATTGGAAGATAGCGGATTTATTGACCTTTACTTTGGCGATGAAAGTCATTTTGGACTTACTCCAAATGTACCTTATGCCTGGCAAACGAAAGAAAATCCGATATTGCTACCTGCCGCTAAAGGGAAATTTCTAAATGTTGTGGGTTTGATGAACCGTAAAAACAAACTATTCTTTGATGTACTTGAAACTACTTTCAATACCGATAAATTCATTTGTTTTATGGACACTTTTGTTGCGCAGACCATTAAAAAAACAATTGTGATACTTGATAATTCACCTATACACAGATCTAAAAAATTCATGGCTAAAATTCAGCAATGGAGAGAGCAAGATGTATATATTTTCTTTCTGCCTTCGTATTCACCTGAATTGAATTTGATAGAAATATTGTGGCGAAGAATCAAATATCAATGGCTGAGTTTTGATGCATATCTCTGTTTTCAGAATCTCAAAGAACGATTGGTAAATGTCTTGCAAAATGTAGGCGTAAAATACGACATTATATTTTAGCCATTACTTAGCTCTTGCATAAGTTTCTAAATTTTAGTGTTTTTAATCTCAATTTCAAAAATAACTGAAATGAGGAAACTTATGCAATACAAACATATGGACTATCGGGTTGCAATCGGTGCCTTGAAAACAGAATAAAACAGAAGCATGAAAACAAATTTTAGCTGCCTGTGGAAGACCAATTTCCATTTCAGATAATTACAAAGTCCTCGTTCATCCAAAACTTAAGGATTTCAAACCCGGTTCAGGAATCAGGTAATTCGAAAATAAGGAAATAGAATTAAACTTCCTTTAAACCCATGATGCAGTACCCAGGTTGTAATCCGAATTTTTCTGCATCCGTGCCACTGAGCAAATAGCAAATTTTCCGGCGAAGAATTCTTCCGGTATAGATTTGGGATT
>DATITY010000186.1:0-3595 GCA_035467235.1 Draconibacterium sp.
CTCTTGCAAGTTTACTAAGTCTGATTGTGTTGCCATCTACCATAAAAATCCTTTTTCTTTTCTATATGTAACTGTATAATTTTGAGTGCAATATTAGTAAAAAAGCCATGTTGCATCTCCAAATTTACAGATTTATTCAAATTCCGACCTTAAGATTCGAAGTACTTCGTCAATTGTTTCTTCTTCCAAATCGGTGCGTTTAATCAGTTCTGCCCTCGAAATATTAAGAACATTTTTAGCCGAGTCGCAGCCTATTCCTTTAAGTGCATCAATAACCCAGCTTTCAATTTCATCACCAAATTCATCGAGGTTTACATCTTCATCGTCCTCTTCCATTTCACGGTAAACATCAATTTCGTATCCTGTTAGCTGGCTTGCCAACCGAATATTTAACCCCCCTTTACCAATTGCAAGTGAAACTTCTTCGGGTTTAAGATATACTTCAGCACGTTTAATGTCTTCAAGAATTTTTATCGAATTTATTTTTGCAGGATTTAAAGCCCGTTTAATAAATAACTGGTTGTTTGCCGAATAGTTAATAACGTCAATATTTTCGTTTCTAAGCTCGCGAACAATACCATGAATTCTGGAACCTTTCATTCCAACACATGCGCCAACCGGATCGATTCTTTCATCATACGATTCAACGGCAACTTTTGCACGCTCACCCGGAACCCTTACAATCTTTTTAATGGTAATTAAACCATCAAAAATTTCAGGAATTTCAAGTTCAAACAGTCTTTCCAAAAATGCCGGTGCTGTACGCGATAAAATAATAAGCGGATTGTTGTTTCTCAGTTCTACTTTATAAACAATCGCACGCACGTTATCTCCTTTTCTGAAATAATCTGATGGAATCTGTTCTGATTTTGGAAGTATCAGTTCATTTCCTTCATCATCCAGAATCAGTATTTCCTTTTTCCAAACCTGATAAACTTCACCGGTAACAATATCGCCGATTTTTGATTTGTATTTACCGTAGATGTGGTCTTTTTCGAGTTCCAGAATTTTGCTGGCCAGGTTTTGTCTGAGATTTAAAATTGCTCTTCTTCCAAAATCAACCAATTTAACTTCATCTGTAACTTCTTCTCCTACTTCATAATCGCTATCTATCTTCAATGCATCAGTTAATGTAATCTGAGCATTTGGATCTTCCAGTTTATCGTCTTCAACAACAATTCTGTTTCTCCAGATTTCAAAGTCACCCTTGTCAATATTAATAATAACATCGAAGTTTTCATCGGCTCCAAACTGTCTGATTAGCACACTGCGAAATACATCTTCGATAACGCTCATCATCGTAGCCCTGTCGATATTTTTAAGTTCCTTGAACTCAGCAAATGAATCAATAAGGTTAATATTTTCCATACCTCAATTCTTTATTTAAATGAAATAACTGCTTTCGCACTTTTTATTTCGTCGTATATTAAATGATGTTGTTTTACAACCAACTGCTTCTTTTTCTGACCTTCCGGTACTTCGCGCGACGTTGTTTCCAGTATAATTCCTTCTTCATCAGCACTTATTATTAAACCTTCAAATTCTGATTCAGATACTGTTTCCAATTTAATTGAACGCCCTGTATATTTGTAAAACTGCTCTTTAACTTTAAATTTTTCTGATAACCCGGGTGAGGAAACCTGAAGTTCAAAATCCTCTTCTTCCCTGTCGAAACTATGTTCTACATGTCTGCTGATATTAACACACTGTTCGATTGTTAATCCATCGTAACTGTCAACAAATACGTTAATTACGTTTCTTTCATTCACGGTAATTTCTACCAGAAACATTTTGTCGTCCAGTTTTTCTTCAACCAATCTTTTAACTATCGCTTTATCAATCATTACTTACATCTAACAAAATAGGGAACCAGAGGCCCCCTAAAAGCACGTTTTAGAAAAATCACGGCAAAAATAGTAATTTATCCAATAAAAACAAAAATCTTACCGAATATAACCTGTTGATTTTAAAGAATAAATAACTTCACGGTTTATTCAATGACAAACGGTTTAAATAATTTACTTTGCAGACCGCAATCAAAAAACAGGCAGCTTGTATTTTGATTGTTAAAGTTTTATACTTTTGAATCATCTGAAAAACAAATTTGTGATTCAACAACAAATAAATAAGAAAAAGATTATCAACGATCCGGTTTTGGGATTCATCAATCTTCAATCTGAAATTATATTTGACTTAATTGAGCATCCAACTTTTCAACGGTTAAGAAGAATAAAACAACTGGGACTCTCGTTTTTGGTATTCCCCGGGGCAAACCATTCGCGGTTTGAACATGCATTGGGGGCAAGCTATTTAATGCGTCAGGCCATTTCTGTTTTGCGCCTTAAAGGACACGAAATCACTGAAGCTGAAGCTGAAGCAGCAACTGCAGCCATTTTACTGCATGATATTGGTCATGCACCTTTCTCGCATGTTCTGGAAAATACCTTGGTTGAAATTTCGCATGAAGAAATCTCTTTATTGTTAATGAATCAGTTAAACCAACATTTTGATGGGAAATTAGATTTGGCAATTCTAATCTTTACGAATCGATACAAAAAACATTTTTTACACCAGCTGGTTTCAAGTCAGCTGGATATGGACCGGCTCGATTATTTAAACCGCGATAGTTTTTTTACCGGCGTGGTTGAGGGAACTATCGGTGTCGAACGAATTATTAAAATGCTGAACGTGTGGGAGGATCAATTGGTTGTTGATGAAAAAGGAATTTATTCCATCGAAAAATTCCTTATTTCGAGGAGGTTAATGTACTGGCAGGTTTATCTTCATAAGGCCGTTGTATCTGCCGAAAATCTTTTAATAAATGTTTTGAAAAGAGCAAAGGAACTAGCTCTGGCAGGTGAAAGTGTTTACTCAACTCCTACCCTGAAAGTATTTCTGCATCATAATTTCACCTCAGCCGATTTCAAAAACAATATTGAGGTTGAAGGTAAAAATATTTTAAACTGGTATTCGTTGCTGGATGACAACGACATTTCTATTTCGTTAAAGGAATGGCAATCGCATCCCGATCTCGTACTTTCATCGCTCGCCTTTAGTTTAAACAACCGGAAATTATTTAAAATTCAATTACATTCAAGTCCGGTTTCAAAAACTGCTGAAGAAAAAATTTTAAAAGAAATTACACAGGAAATTACCAAAAACAGCATTCTTTCGAAGTATTTTCTGATGTCGGGCGAAATAACAAATAACGCTTACGATAAACACAATGAGAAAATACTTGTTCTTGATAAAACCGGAAAAACAAAAGATTTGCGTAAAGCATCAGATATAAATTTATCAGCTTTAACCAAAACGGTCAGAAAGTACTTTTTGTGTTATCCGAAAGAATTGGACATTAATTAGTTTAACGTTATATTTGCACCGCCTAAAAAACATATAATGGATTTTAAAGTTACTGACATTGCTAAATTTCTTAACGGCGAAATTATTGGAAATGAGAATATTAGAGTGTCAAATGTTTCAAAAATAGAAGAAGGGAAACCAGGTACTTTAGCGTTTCTGGCAAACTTAAAATACGAAAATTTTCTTTACACAACCGATGCTTCGGTAGTTCTTGTAAACAAAAGTTTCGTAC
>DATITY010000187.1:0-7938 GCA_035467235.1 Draconibacterium sp.
AAATCACTAATTTCTTCGAGGTATGCCGGACAAATCTTTTTGTAATATTCCCACGCCATTTCGCCCCGGCCAATTTCGGTTTCGGCAATCATGATCCAAGGGTTGTTGTGACAGAAAATACCGGCGTTTTCCTTGTAACCATCCGGATAACTCGATATTTCTCCATATTCGATATAATATTTGGTAAAAGCCGGATTGTTTAAAACGATACCATGTTCGCAGTCGAGGTATTTCTTAACTGAGTTCATTGCTTTTTCAACCATTCCTTCGTCTTTCCCAATACCAGCCATGCTACACCAGCCGTTCGATTCGATAAATATTTTTCCTTCCTCGTTTTCTTTTGAGCCAATTTTATTTCCGAAATAATCGTAAGCGCGCAGGAACCATTCTCCGTCCCAGCCATGTTTTTTAACTGCCTCTATCATTAAATCCACTTGCTTTTGAGCCCGGTCAGCTTCATCATTTTTACCCAAAACCTTGCAAAGTTCTATATACTCGCGACCGTAAAGAACAAAAAGGCCTGCAATCATAAGCGATTCAGCTTTTGATCCTTCAGTTTTGTTTTCGGTAGTTTGAAACGATTCATTGGGATCGTTGGAGAAGCAGTTCAGGTTCAAACAATCGTTCCAGTCGGCGCGTCCAATTAAAGGAAGTTGATGTGGACCTAAATTATTGATTACGTGATCAAATGAAACTGTGAGGTGATCAAAAAGGTTGCGGGCAACACTCATATCGTTGTCGAAAGGCACCATTTCATCTAAAATGCCAAAATCGCCCGATTCTTTAATGTAGCTAACTGTTCCGGCAATCAGCCAAAGCGGATCGTCGTTAAAACCGCCGCCAATATCGTTGTTTCCGCGTTTGGTTAGCGGCTGGTACTGATGATAACATCCGCCGTCGGGAAACTGCGTTGAAGCAATGTCTATGATTCTTTCACGGGCACGTTCGGGAATTTGGTGAACAAATCCTATCAAATCCTGGTTTGAATCGCGGAAACCCATACCACGTCCAATCCCGCTTTCAAAAAATGAAGCCGAACGCGAGAAATTGAAAGTTATCATGCACTGGTACTGGTTCCAGATGTTCACCATGCGATCCAGTTTTTCATCGCCTGAATCAACCGAATAAATACTCAGCAGATCATCCCAGTATTTTTTTAATTCCAGCCAGGCAGCATCCACTTTTTCTGCCGTATCGAATTTTGCAATCGTGGTTTTTGCTTTGGTTTTATTAATTACGCTTTTCGATTCCCATTTTTCTTCCTCCTTGTTTTCAACATAACCAAGAACAAAAACGAAATCTTTTGATTCCCCTGGTTTTAGCTCAACTTCAATATAATGCGATGCAACAGGCGACCAGCCGTGTGCTTCAGTCATCCGTGGTTTTCCTTCGGCAACAACCTGTGGTTCATCAAAACCATTATACATCCCGAAAAAAGATTCCCGATCTGTGTCATATCCGTTAATTGGCACATTTACAGAATAGTAGGCATAATGATCACGGCGCTCCTTGTATTCTGTTTTGTGGTAAATCACCGAATCTTCAATTTCTACTTCGCCTGTAGAAAAATTGCGCTGGAAATTTTCCATGTCGGCAGCGGCATTCCAGAGCGCCCATTCGATAAACGAAAACAGTTTTATTTTTTTTGTTTCACCCGAAGGATTGGTCAATGTTAATTTTTGAATCTCGGCGTGGGTTTTCAACGGCACGAAAAAAAGTATTTCTGCACTGAGTCCATTTTTTTTAGCTTTAATTTTGGTATAATTCATACCATGACGACACTCGTAACTATCCAACGGCGTTTTCATTGGTTTCCATCCGGGCGACCAGGTTGTTTCACCATCTTTGAGATAGAAATACCTTCCTCCACTGTCAATTGGAACATTGTTGTAACGATAGCGTGTGATGCGACGAAACTTGGCATCTTTATAAAAAGAGTATCCACCGGCGGTATTTGAAATAAGTGAAAAGAAATCTTCGTTGCCTAAATAATTTATCCATGGCCACGGTGTTTTGGGATTGGTAATTACGTATTCCCGGTTAGTGTCGTCGAAATATCCAAATTTCATAATCTTGGTTTTGAAAAATTAGAATGCAAAAGTAGTTCTTGTTATCTTTCAAACAAGAAGTTGAAAAGAACAAAGGTTTTCAGTTATTTCAAAATTACGTTATTTTATAAAATAACCCGTTGGAAAAGGCAGAAGGGGGGCTTCTTTTACCTGGTAATTCCCGGCCAGTCATCGGTTCTAAAAGGATTGGCTGGCAGTCCCTCTATGTTGTATAAATTTACATCATCCGGATTATTTGCCCAGCCATAACGAACCGATTTTGGGTCTCTTATATTTTCAGTATATACCACAACGGTTTTATTATCAACAATTTCAGCTTTTGCCCACTGAAATTTTTTATCGGAACCGGCAATTGTAAATCCTTTTAAATAACCGTATTTATCTTTGGCTTTCAATCCTGAACCGGTTTCAGAAAAGGTAATAAAAGCTTTTCCATCCTTAAATTCCACCGATTTATACATTGGCCCCGAATAAACAATGTCTTTTTTATAAGCAACTTTCAGCGCATTTAAAGCCAGCCGTTTGCCAACATCCTGTTTGTTTTTCGGGTGAATGTCGTTTGCTTCGCCAATGTCGATTGCCAGCGCCATTCCTGTGTTTGGCAGTGAAAGGGTTTTGGTCTGGGATTCGCGTAGTTCAGCCCAGTCGCTTTCACCGGGAGTCTCGGAAGATGGATTAAAATTAGCCAGCGAAACAAAAAGGAACGGGAAATCTCCAAGTCCCCAATGGGTGCGCCAATCCATTATCATTTCAGGGAAAATGCGTTGGTATTGCTTTGCACGGCCGGCATTCGATTCCCCCTGATACCAGATGGCACCTTTGATTCCGTAAGGAAGAATAGGATTAATCATTCCATTAAAGAGCAGGGTTGGGTAGGAGTTGGGACCAACATTGACCGATCCGACGGTTGCTTTTGATATTTTGAATTTCCAGTCGCCCGAAATATCCACTTTTTCGCTTCCAATTGCCAGAAACTGATTTTCCGGATCGCCCCAGATTCCGCCATTTCCACCGGTGTCGTTCACACGCACTACGATCATATTTTTGCCGGGTTTCAGGTATTTTTTGTCGATGGTGTAAACCCTGTCTTTATCATAAGCTTCTGTTTTTCCAATTTCAATACCATTTATGAATGTAATATCCGAATCATCAATTTTACCGAGATGCAAAGTTGCGTTGGTATTAGTCTCCTGTTCGGTTAGTTGAATTTCCTTGCGATACCATGCAATTCCGTCAATATCCATGTATCCCTGCTGTTCCCAGTACATTGGGGTTTTTATGGTTTTCCAGTTTCCGTCGTTAAAATCAACTGCCGACCATATCGGCTGGCCATTTTCCATTCCCAAATCTTTATCAGGAATTTCGCTGCCAAGCAGTTTTTTGATTTGTGCCATTTTTTCTTCGCGGAATTTGTTAAAATCCAGTTGCTGCAATTCCGTTAACTTCCCTTTTAAATCGGGATCTTTCGAGATTGTTTCAGAGCTCGACCAGGTTTCGGCAACCGTACCTCCCCATGAAGTATGGATTAATCCAATCGGAACATTTAGCTCTTTGAAAATATCGCGCCCAAAAAAGTAACCAACAGCCGAAAAGTCTGGAACGGTTTCGGGCGAACATTCTACCCATTCTCCTGATGTTATATCATCCTGCGGAAATTGTGCCACAGCTTTCGGAACTGTGAACAAACGGATTTTGGGAAAATTTGCAGTGGCTATTTCACTTTCGGCATTATTACTTTGTGCAACTCTCCATTCCATATTCGACTGACCTGAGCAAACCCAAACTTCGCCAATCAGGATATTATCAAAAACCATGGTATTTTTCCCTTTAACAGTTAAAGTGTGTGGCCCGCCGTATTCCTGAACCGGAAGTTTTACCATCCACTTTCCGTTGCTGTCAGTTTTTGTCCGAACAGACTTTTTATTAAAATTTACAGTTATTTGTTCGCCTTTATCTGCCCAGCCCCAAACCGGAATTTCAATGCCTTTTTGCAAGACCATGTTCGAACTGAAAATTCGGGGAAGTTTTACTTCAGCATTTGTTAGATTGAAGAAAAAAAGAGCGATAACAGTAAGAATTATTGAAGCTTTTAAGGTTCTCATTGCAATATAGTTTTAGTAATAAAAATTGTATTGATTTTAAAAAACGAAAATTTAACCTCTATAAAATTAAGATTTTCTTTGTTTGAATTGATTTTTCGGAGCCAACTTTTATAAAATATATACCCGGTTTTAACCTGCCGGTGTTAATTTCAGTTTCTGCCTTTGTTAATTTGGTTTGATAGAGTAATTTCCCGTCAACCGACAAAATCTCAAGTTTTTGTTCACCAGGCGCTGAAAAACCAGAAGCATTAACCTTAAAACTACCTTTTGACGGATTCGGATATATTGAGAATGAATCTTCCTTGATGCTTATTTCCAGATTCCCAGTGACAGGTTCAATTGTTGTCAGGCTGATATTATCAATATGGAACTTGCCAATAAATTTGCCCACACCAAAGAAAAGCCTTACATTCTGGTCGACTACAGGCATATTTATGGTAAGTTCATATTTTTTTCGGGTAGTTGAAATAGTTTGGTATTTTGTAACCCACGCGCTCCAATCGTGGTAGTTTTTTGATACTGTAATCAAAAGTTGTTTCGATTGATCGGCCCAGGCATCGAAAGTTAATTTGTAATTTGCTTTCTTCAATGAGAGACCGCTTTCCTGGAAACCAAGATGCCAGTCGGTGCCGGTTGTTTTGGTGATATTAACAACAAAAGCACTGTCGTTAATGGTTGGGGAATATGCAATTGTGTTATAATCATAAACATAAAAGGCCCATGGATTCCAGCTTTTATCAAATTCACCATTTGACAGAAGTTCTTTCGAATTATAAAAAACCGGTATTACTTTTGTGTTTGTATTGATAACAAATCTGTAAGGATTGGCCCCGCTTTGGTGTGTCCATGCCTTAAAACTGTACCCTGAATCAGGTATAGCCGTTAGTGTGACTTCTGTATTTTCAGGATAGAAATCGAGTTTGGGAGAAACTTCCACTTTCCCGTGAGGAGATGATTGAATATCAAGCTTAAATGGACTTTCTCCATCCTGCAACTGGTAAACGCGAACATAATCAATCAGGAATTTATGCGGAAGTTTTGTATCGTCAACACCGGCGTAACCGCCCCATTCTCCACCGTAAGCAAGGTTGAAAATTAAATAAAACTCTTTATTGAATGGCCAGATCCGATAATCATCTGATCGTTTTGTGTATGTATGGTATTTTACATCGTTGGCGTACCATTCAATTTTATCGGGTGTCCAAAAAAGTGTGAATTTAATGAACTGGTTGAACGGATTGGCAATCTTTTTCACCGCACCACTTCCGTATGATTGATGTCCGGTACCGTTTGTTCCTTCAAAATGTACCGTATAAAAAAGATTCTGAGGTTCAACACCAATGTACTCCATGATATCAATTTCGCCACTTCTGGGCCAGCCACCATATTCGCTGTAGGTTGGCATCATCCAGAGGGCAGGCCAGGTACCTTTTCCGGTTGGTACTTTAGCACTGATTTCAATTTTACCGTATTTCCAGTCGCCAATTCCTCTTGAAACAATTCGGGCAGAAGTGTAATCAGCACCATTGAATTTTTCCTTACGGGCTTCAATAATCAAAACCGTATCGTCAACACGCACGTTTTCCATTCTTTTATAAGTATAGTATTGAAGTTCGTTATTACTGATTTTACCTGTATCATATCCCCATTTTGTGCTGTCAGGTAGTCCGGGTGTATTGAATTCATCGCCCCAAACCTGGACATATTGTTGAGCAGAGATAACTGACGATATCAAACACAATGCTATAATTGTTAATATTCGAATCATTTTACAAGATTTATTAATTTCTAATTTTTCATTTCTAATTTTTCCGCAATCTGCTGAATCACCTTTATTTCATCGTATTCAGCACAATGACCTTTCATTGGGGTAAAATTGATTATTGCGTCGGATTTCGGATTTTCCATCGTTTTCAGCATTTCATCGAAAGCACGCAGGGCAGGATTGAGGTAGAAATTATCCATGTCGCCGGTCCACGCCCAGATTTTTCCCTGAATTTTTGGGCCGAGTTTTTCCCAATTGGTTTTGACATAATGTTTCAAATCATGTTTTCGCCAGTATTCTACTACTTCATGGTCAATTTTTCCGGTTACCGGATCGAACATTGGTTTTGGCAGTCCATCTTCACCTTTTGGGCTGAAAAGCGCGGTGAAAGCGCTGAACTGCCCGCCGGATGTAACATATGTATCAGAACTCCCCAAAACATTTTCAAACTGAATAAAAACTTTCTGAGACAAAATGGATTCACCCGAAACTTCCCGAACGATTGGCCGCAAATAATCGAATTCATTGTAAAAAGCGTTTTCATCTTTATAAATGTTGATGAGTTGACAATTTTCGAAATCTACCTGGTCGGGACTGTATGAAAAACAGCCACCAAAAAAATCGGGATAAAACAGTTGCAATGCCAGCGAAACCCAGCCACCGGTGCTGCAACCCTCAACAAATCTGGATTCAGGAGTGCCTATTCCACGAAACTCTTTTTCAATGTATGGAATTAGCTCATTTACAAGCGCTGTTCCGTAAGGACCGCTGTTTTCCGAGTCAAGCTGATAACAATCTCCAAACGGGCCTTCTCCATCAAGATAAACATTCAAAATTTCAGGTGCTTTATCCGATGTCCACCAATCCATGTTTCGTAAAAACCGGCTGGCACGGGTGTAGCGGCCACCGTAACCGGCTATGTTATAACGTACTGCATATTTCTGGTCAGGATTTTCATAAAAATTACAGGGCAAAATCACTGCAGCTTTTAACCTCATTTCCTTGCCCCACCATTTCGAAAGTGTATCACTTTTGATGTTTACTTCCCTTAATAATTTGTGTTCTGCTAATTTCGTTGGTTGAATCATTTTGGTCAGTGGCAAATCAATTACCTTATTTTCAGTTAAATCAATAGTAATTGTTTCACTGTACAAATTTCCGGGAGCATTGATTCCCGATTCATTGAAATCCTGATCCCATAGAATCTGAACGTTGTATTTGCCGTTTGGAAGGTTGTCCAGTGAAAGATCAACTGATTTATTTAATTCTGTTTTTCCATCAAAAATAATGGGGTTGGAACCATTCCAGTTCACAGGATTAAATGCAAAAATCCGGTTCGATTTGTTGGGCCATGCATTTAACCGCGGTTCACGGCTGCCCGGTTCGGCAATAAACAGAAAAATCCTTCCTTTCGGCAGAAATTGATTTAGCAATTCGCCTGAAACTAAGGTGGTAACCCGAAGCGAACTGTTTTGTGAGAATAGTTGTTGTAATGTTAAAAAATTGATTATCAGAAATAATAAGGCGACTTTTCTCATTTTATCAGATTTATAGTTTTCAAAAATAGAAAACATCAGTTACAATAACAGTTTTAAAGGAAAGATTTTAAAAAGTTAAGATTTTGCAGGAAATGTGTTCATCAGCCTTTTCAGAACCGGATAAGTTGTATTTTTGTTATCATTAAACATCAAATAAAATCAATAACAATGACATTCAAATACCAAAAACCGTATCCCATTTTGAAAGACGAAACGCCTTATCAACTGCTTACTAAAGATTATGTCTCAACTGTTGAAATTGATGGGAGAAAAATTCTCAAAATTCAGCCAGAAGCGTTGGAACTGCTGGCAAAACAGGCATTTACTGATGTTTCGTTCTACCTTCGGCCGGGGCATCTTGAAAAGCTGGTGAAAATTCTGGAAGACCCCGAAGCAACCGATAACGACCGTTTTGTTGCTCACAGCATGTTAATGAACCAGGCCGTGTCGGCAGAAGGCGAACT
>DATITY010000188.1:0-5189 GCA_035467235.1 Draconibacterium sp.
AAGGCATTTCCAAAGCGAATGTAATAGCAGGTTTGTGCCGGATGATGGCCAATAAAATCATTGAATTAACATCACACATTTCATGCGACAGGGCTGCGATTATTGGCGGTGTCAGCCGAAACAGGAAAATTCTGGATACGCTGAAAAACCACTTTCATGAACTTGTTGTACCCGATCAGGCCACCTGGTTCGAAGCGCTCGGGGCTGCCCTGTATTCGACAAATCATGAAGTTAAAGCGTTGAATATGGCTGATTTATTCCGGAAAGAGCACGTTTCATTTTCTTTTCATAAAGATTTAAAGGAGTTTGTTGATTTTGTTGAATTTAAGGAGTTTACCAGTGGAAAAGCAGTTGAGAATGACATCTGTATTCTTGGCCTTGATGTAGGTTCCACAACAACAAAAGCAATTATGATGCGTCAGAGTGACAACGCCATTCTGGCCACAGAATACCTGCGAACCAACGGCGACCCGATACGTGCATCAGTTGAATGTTACAAAAGTTTACGGGAAAAACTGGCTGCCCCGGTAAAAATCGTCGGGTTGGGCGTTACCGGTTCGGGCAGGCACATTTCCGGACTTCATGCCAAAACGAAGGGAGTAATCAATGAAATTGTTGCCCACGCCAATGCCACCGTGTACTTTGATAGATATGTGGATACCATTTTTGAAATTGGCGGTCAGGATGCAAAATATACTTATATCACGGCAGGAGTTCCGTCGGATTATGCCATGAACGAAGCTTGTTCGGCCGGCACGGGATCTTTCCTTGAAGAAGCCGCAAAAGAATCATTGAATATCGATTACCGGGAAATCGGGGACATTGCTTTACGGGCTTCAAACCCACCCAATTTTAATGATCAGTGTTCGGCATTTATCAGCAGCGATGTTAAAAATGCCTTACACGAAGGTTTGAACAAAGAAGATATTGTTGCCGGCCTTGTGTATTCAATTTGCATGAATTACGATAACCGGGTAAAAGGAAACCGGCCGGTTGGAAATAAAGTTTTTATGCAGGGCGGAGTTTGTTACAACCGGGCCGTTCCGGTTGCAATGGCCGCTTTAACAGGCAAGCATATTATTGTTCCGCCGGAGCCTGGATTGATGGGTGCTTTTGGTGTTGCCCTTGAAATAAAACAGCGGATTTCACTTCATCTGCTGGAGGAACAAACTTTCGATCTGGATGAGTTAATCAACCGAACGGTAAAGTACGGTGAATCATTCGTCTGCAAAGGACAACCTGAAGGTTGCGACCGCAAATGCAACATCAATATCATCCAGTTGGAAGGAAAGAAAATTCCTTTCGGCGGCGCCTGTAATAAATATTACCTCGACAAAAAAACCGGTGAAACGGAAAAAGTGAACACTAATTTTGTGAGGATACGACAACAACTGGTATTTGAAAAATATATTCCTGATTACCATCTTCCCGCAAATGCGCCGGTGGTTGCCATTTCAAAATCTTTTCTGGTAAATACGCTGTACCCGCTTTATTACAATTTCTTTTCCAGACTTGGTTTTAAAATTATTCTGGGCGAGATACCTTTCAAGGAGGGAATCGATAAACAACAAGCGTCCTTTTGTTATCCCGCAGAACTGGCGCACGGTTTTTTACAGGGACTGATCAATTTAAAACCTGATTATATTTTTCTTCCACATGTAACCGAAGGGTACGGCGGACTTGAAAATAAATACAACAAAACATGTGTGCTGCTGCAATCAGAACCATATTATCTGAAGTCCACATTCAAACATCTACTCAACGGAACCAGACTTCTTACGCCTGTATTCAATTTTTCAAAAGGATACGAAAACAGTGAAGCCGACTTTGTTAAACTGGCATTTGAATTAGGGAAAAGTAAATCCGAAGCCCAATCTGCCTTTCAGTTTGCGCTTTTACAACTAACGCAGATGTTTACTGAATTCTCTGCTTACGGAAAAGAGGCGATCAGGGAATTGGAAAAAGATCCTTCAAAAATAGCCATCGTACTGTTTGGCCGATCTTACAATGCCTTTGCCAAAGAAGCAAACCTAGGTATCCCCCAGAAATTTTCATCCCGAAACATCATGCTGATACCCCATGATTTTATTCCGTGCGATCATCTTGACAGCGGTGAAAATATGTATTGGTGGGCCGGAAATCAAATTCTTCGGTCGGCCAGGTTTGTAAAAAACCACGATCAGCTTTTCGGAACTTATATTACTAACTTCAGTTGTGGCCCCGATTCAATGATGATTCCCTATTTCAGAAAAATTATGGGAAATAAACCGTCGCTTACCCTTGAACTCGACAGTCACTCGGCTGATGCCGGGCTGAACACACGAATTGAAGCAGCCATTGATATAATTAACAGGTACAGGGAACTTTCGAAAAAAGGATTGCTTCATGCAGTTCAATCTGACTTCAAAATGGTTGAAATAGATGGTGATGTGATTACTGACTCTTTCGGAAAGAAACATAAACTCAAAGATAAAAACGTAAAACTCATTGTCCATCAGATGGGAAGATTTGGGTCGGAAGCCTTATCCGCTGCATTCAGGTATTGCGGCATTAATTCTGAAACGTATTCTGAAAACACATTCGGGATTTTAAAAACCGGACGTGGTTTAACTACATCCAAGGAATGTATCCCACTCACACTTTTTGCAGGCGCTATGTATAATCGTCACATAAATAACCCAAATCCCGATGAAATTACGCTGATGCTGATGGCATCCGCCTGCGGCCCTTGCCGGTTAGGACAATATCCGGTTTATTTAAAAGACATCATTTACAGTAAAAAATTGGTTAACTTAGGTGTAATCACACTATCTGATGAGAATTCGTTTAGTGGATTTGGAAATGAATTTATTTTGCGGGCCTTTACTGGTATAACTATTGGCGATGTAATGCAAAATATCTACTATGCGATACTGGCTTTGGCAGCAGATAGAAAAAGTGCTCTTGAAATATTGAAAAGTGAGTGGGAGAAAATTATAACAAAAATTGAAACCGGCACTTCAAAAGAAATATACGCTCAACTAAAATGTACTGCAGCAGAACTTAAAAATATTGAACGAATTCATTCTCTTGCCGATGCCGTAAAGGTTGCGCTGGTTGGTGAAATATTTGCAAGGCATGAAGATTTTTCAAAAAGGGAACTGGTAACCAAATTGATTGAACACAACATCGTTATAAAAACCGAACCTGTTGTTGAAAATTTGTTATACACCAACTATCAGGTTAAACGATTGTATAAACACCAACTGCCATCACTTGGCTCAAGAATGAAATTTAAACTGAAGGAAATCGTTCAGCGAAACATTGAATTGCGTATTAAAAAAATTCTGGCAAACTCGGGTTTCGTTGAATACCACCCGGTTGATATCGAACGAATTGTGAAACACTCCGCTGGTCTGATTCCGGCAGAAATGGAAGGAGAAGCAGTTCTGACTGTCGGAAGTGCTCTTTCTGAGATTGTAAATCATGTTTCAGGCGTTATTTCTTTGGGACCTTTTGGTTGTATGCATTCCCGGGTTGCCGAATCAATTCTGAACATAAATATGAATGTAAATGGCAAAGCATTTGCTTCGGGAAAAACTGTTGATTTGAATGGTTCGGAAATTATAAATCTGCCCTTCTTAGCGGTTGAAACCGATGGAAATTTATTTCCGCAGATCATTCAATCCAAACTCGAAATATTTATTCTGCAAACACTCCGGCTTCATCAAGTATTGAAAACCGTCAATCAAAAAGAAGGCAATAAGTCGCATTCTTTTATATAAAATCGTTTGGGAAAAAGGAAGAGTTTCAACTTTTGAATTCACAACTATGTTCATCAGATGACTTTGAATCATCAGAATATTAAAAAGAAAGGCTGCCCTTTTTGGACAGCCTCTTCAATTATCCACATTACGGATTTCTTAATAACCCGGGTTCTGCTTTAATTTTGAAGAAATATCAGTCTCCCTTTTTGGAATTGGCAGAATCGCAAGTTCATACGAACCATCAACTTCACGATTTAATCTTGGAGGAAATACGCTTTTGCTATTTCTCCATGCATCCCAACACTGGTGGCCTTC
This sequence comes from Draconibacterium sp., assembly GCA_035467235.1. Taxonomy (GTDB): domain Bacteria; phylum Bacteroidota; class Bacteroidia; order Bacteroidales; family Prolixibacteraceae; genus Draconibacterium. The sequence goes on from DATITY010000188.1 coordinate 4,062, forward strand.
TGCAACCAACTCTTTTCTGCGCTCAATTAAGATGTCGTCAAGTGTTACGCTGGAAACATCAACATAGTTGGTAATTCGGTTTCTGCGGAGTTCATTGATGTACCAGGCTGCATTTTGTCCTCCTGATCCTCCCTTAACTTTTGCTTCCGCCGCTATTAGATATACCTCCGAAAGACGAATTACAATTGGATTATTCAGGTATAAATTTCCTTCCCTTCCGGGATATTTTTGAGTATAATAACCCTCTGTTTCTGTTTCATCATCTTCCCATTCAATCAACTGAGAACGAATGTCATCGGGATTTTCAGTTAACAGTTCATATCCCTGGGTTGAAAAGGCACATTCTCCGTAACCATCGCTATGTGTATAATAACCAATTGAATTGCGCTGGGAATTATGCGTACTGTTTGTAAGAATTTCGAACATTGATTCAGATTCACCTTCAACACCCCAAACATTCAGATAATTATCAATAGTATATAGAGAATAAGGTGAATTACTGATAACATCCTGTGCGGCGGCCAGCGCATCGTTGTTTTCTCCGTTGTACAAATATACACGGGCAAGTAATCCTTTGGCAGCCCAGTAATTTATTTTACCCAGATTCTCATCCTTTGAAAGAAGACCAATAGCGTTATTTAATTCGCTTTTAATGAAATCGTATGTTTCTTTTAAAGTAGCACGGGCAGGTTCATAATTTACCGGATATTTTTCGTTAGAGATTGGAATTCCCGAATTTACTGCATTAACGTCACTAATTGCAGGTGCTTTTGCAAACAGGCGGACCAAATCAAAATGACACAGAGCGCGTAATGCATACAACTGACCCTTTAAGTCATCGAATTGCTCTTGTTCTCCGGCAGCAACTGCCACGTTATCAACAACCGAAAGTACATCATTAATTCTTCCGATTAAAGTGTAAGGCATTTTCCAGTAATGTTCGGCAAAATCTGATTCCACTCCATGCTCATATCTGGCCATCGGCGAAATCTGATTATTTGACGAAGTGTAATTTAAATCTCCACCTTTTAGGTCAGCATAAGCGATAAAATCACCTCCATAATATGAATATGGTTCGGTGTTTTGACCCTGTCCGAGATCGAAATCTATCATGCCGGTGTAAACGCC
>DATITY010000189.1:0-27399 GCA_035467235.1 Draconibacterium sp.
AAGTGCATTCCTTGTAAAAGTAGGTTATAATTATACTGTTGTTGTAAAAGATCCTAAGGGCTGTACAGATACAGCTTCACTTTGGATGCCTACACCACTTGAAGTTGGCTTCAGTTATGAAGATTTAACTTGTTCTGGTGCTGAAAAACCAACTGTGACTATTACTGCTACAGGAACTCCTGGTCGCGAATTCAGAGTTCATTATAAACAAATTGAAGATCAACCGGCAAATGCTCCATTTATTACTTACAATGGATGGTTTGCTGAATCGATTACTATCAGCGATGCATTTGAGTATGATAATGAAAATTATGATGACCTTCATTATGCAGTTTATGTAGAAGACGAAAACGGTTGTGTTTCTCCAACTGATACATTAACATTCGATCAGGTACAAACTCCGTTGACAGTAGTAGTTACAGAAGGTGAAGTAACTGAGTGCACTGAAACTTACACTATTGCTTCAATTGTTGGTGGTGTTGCACCATACGTTGTAATGGTTGACGACACTGTTGTTACAGAAATGACTTATACATTGACAAGAGGTTCTCATGTCGTAAAAGTTATGGATGCACACATGTGTTCTTTTGAAGAAACGGTTGAAGTTGCAGGTATGTACGTAACACGTGATACCACAGTTAATACATACATTGGAGAAGAAACTATTTTCATTGATGTTGAAGCTGGTGTTGAAGATACTTTAGCTGTTGGTACTTACGAATATGTTTACATGTATGGTGATTGCGAAAGAACTTTAAATGTAACTGTTGTTGAAGTTCCTCGTCCGTACACAATTGCTGAAGTACAGGGTGATGGTGATGAAACACCGCTGAATGAAATGATTGTTCAAATTACCGGAACTGTAACCGCTGTTGTTGAAGGAGAAGGAATCTTTGTTCAGGATGCAGTTGCACCTTGGAGTGGAATCTGGGTAGCATATGCTACAACTGAAGGCATGGAAGTTGGCGAAGGTGTTGTTGTGGTTGGTGTGGCTGGTGAATCTAATACTGTTACAACAATTATGGCAACTGAAATTACTGCTGCTGAAGGTACACCTGTAATTACTCCAATTGAAGTTACTCCAACTGAAGCGGAAGCTGAAATGTACGAAAGCGTTCTGGTACATGTACCTGGTGCACGTGCAACTGCAGTTGATGCCGGTTCAGGCGAGTGGACAATATATTATGAAACTACCGATAACTTAATTGTTAACGACTGGTTGTACAAAGAAGCTGCTCCTGTTGCTGATAACTTCTATAATGTTACAGGTATTGTAAATGGAAGAGCTGATGCATTCAAACTTGAACCTAGGATGGCTTCAGATGTAACCAGCGTTCCAACTGCAGTTAATCCTGGTTTGGCTAATACTTTCAAAGTATATCCAAATCCATTCAATGACAGGATTCTGATTGACAACAGTGAAAAATTAACCCGTGTTGTTGTTAGCAACATCGCAGGTCAAAAAGTTATCGATATTGATAATCCGACTAGAGAAATCCGTACTGCTAATCTGGTTAGCGGCATTTACGTAATCAGTCTTTATACTGAAAACGGAATTGTCAAAACAGATAGGATGATTAAAAGGTAATACCGAATTGATTGATTAAGAAGGGAAGCTTTATGCTTCCCTTTTTTTTTACATAAATTTAGAAATATGGAATTATTGAACCAGCATGTAACAATAAGAAAGTTTAAAAAGAGGAAGATTCAATCTTCAATTTTAGAATCGGTTATTTTTTCCGGAACAAAGGCTTCCACAACAGGAAACATGCAACTGTACAGTATTGTGATTTCAGAGTCGGATAAAGAAAGGGAAGCATTGCTGCCGTTGCATTTTAATCAGTCTGTTGCAAAAAGTGCCCCGGTTTTATTGACATTTATTGCTGATGTCAATCGTTTTACAAGATGGTGCTTTTTAAATAACGCCTCGCCAGGTTTTAATAATTTCCTTTCGTTTTTTACAGCGGCAACAGATGCGATTCTCGTGGCTCAGAATGTTTGTATTGCTGCTGAAAATTATGGTTTGGGTATTTGTTACCTTGGAACAACAACGTACAATGCCAGAGAGATAATTAATGTGCTTGAATTACCCAAATTGACATTTCCGGTAACTACGGTTGCCATTGGCTATCCGGATGAAGTTCCCGGTTTAACAGACAGAATCCCCTTGAAGGGAGTTGTACACAGAGGAAAGTATAATGGGTATTCAGATGATGAATTAAAAGATATTTATGCTTTTAAAGAAAGACTGGAATCATCAAAAAATTTTGTAACAGAAAACAACAAACAAACATTAGCGCAGGTTTTTACGGATGTACGTTACAGGAAGGCAGACAACGAATTCTTTTCAAAGAAGATGATTGAAGTATTGAAGGAACAGGGTTTTTTGGAATAGAGGTTATTCAGCCAGATAGCTTTTTATAAAAAGCATAAATTCCTGGCGATAAAGATTTCCAACCGGAAGTTTTGTATTGTTTATTTTAACCATGTTCCCTTCTATCAACTCTATTTTGTCGAGCGAAATAATAAACGATTTGTGAATCCTGTAAAACTGTTTTGGAGGAAGCAGATTTTCTATTTTCTTCATCGAAAGATTGGTAACCAATTTTTTATCGCCCAGATATAGTTTAATGTAATCTCCCAATCCTTCAATATAACTGATGTCTGAAATTTTTACGTTAATGGTTTTTTTATCAGATTTAATATACAGAAAATCGTTTTGTTTTTCTGTTACCTCCGGTTTAAGGGCAGAATGTTTTAACTGAAATAATTCTTCAGCACGAAAATAAGCCTTGCAAAACCGCTCAAACGAAAACGGTTTTTTCAAATAATCGATAACATTCAAATCAAATCCTTCCAAAGCATACTCAGAATATGCTGTAGTCAAAATAACCAGCGGAGGATTTTTTAATGTTTTCAAAAAGTCGATTCCGCTTAGTTTTGGCATATTTATATCCAGAAACAGTAAATCGGCCAATGTATTTTGAATTAACTGGTGGGCGCAAATGGCATCTTCACATTCGCCAACAATAGTTAGCGATGGAATTTTTTTTGCATATTCGTTAATTACATTTCGTGCCAAAGGTTCATCATCGATAATGATTGCTTTAATTTCCATTTCATTTAAGTTTAAGTTCCAGCATTACCTGGTGAATATGGTCTTTTTTGTGAATGTTTAATTTATACTCGTTGGGTTGATACAGTAATTTTAATCTCTGTTTGACGTTTTTAAGACCAATGCCGGAGTTGGTCCGTTTTTGAATAAAAAGTTCTTCATAATTATTCTCCAGTTTAAAGAGCAATGTTTCATTTTTTTCAAAATTAAACGAAATATGAATGAAATCTGATTTGTCAGCTCCGGGTAAACCGTGTTTGAAGGCATTATCAATAAACGGTTCGAACAACAAAGGCGCAATTTTGGCAGTGGGAACCTTACCAACGATTTCGTATTTTATTTTGGTTTTATCGGATGTGCGAATTCTTTGCAATTCAATAAAATTATTTACAAACTCCAATTCCTTTTCCAACGCAATGTAATTTTCCTTGGAATCGTATATGATGTGCCGCATTAAATCGGAAAGTTTTAGAATCAGTTCCGGTACCTTGTCAGACTTTATTAGCGCAAGAGAATAAATATTGTTGAGCGAATTAAAAAGAAAATGTGGATTCAACTGGCCTTTTAACGTTTTTAGCTCTGCTTCAAGTTTTTGTTGTTCAATTTTTACCAGTTTCAAATTTACGTCCTGAAGTGACAGCCAATCCTTAATCAGTTTTAAAAACGAAGTGATACCTACATATAAAAGTGTTGAGAAAAAATATGCGGAATGCAGATTTGTATTAAAAGAAGTAAAACCTTCTTTAATTCCCAGCAGGTTTCGAAGAGGATATATAAACAGGAACTGCATTGTTAAACTGGTACCAGAAAGCAAAACAATAAGCCAGAAAAAGTAAAAAATATAGTTCTTCTGTTTTAAGAACCTCGGAATGAGGATATATAAATTCGTATAGACACTTGCTGCGAAAAACAAATTGGTAATTATCGATTTTTCAACCAGATTAACACTGATTTTTTCATCGTAAAAATAGAAAAGAAGGGTCAGCAGTGAAATGCTCGCCAGCCAGAAAAAAACATGACCGGCAAGTTTGAAACGATTGTATAGTTTACTTTTCGACATTTAAATGCGGTCGCGTTTATAAAATATTTTTCTAAAATAATAGAGCATTGGCCTGGTGTATTTTAAATGCTTCCATGGACGGCTCGAATGCGGAAGGTGCTGTACTTCAATACCTTTTGCCAGATAATTACTGAACCCCAGTTTTTTCGATTGACGACTGATATAAACGTCAAACCAGTCTTTGTTTTGTGACAGAATTTTAAAATCGAAACGTTGAAGAAACTCCAGAGAAATCAGCGTACAACAAAAGCTTAAACTATGCGACGTATTCAGTATTTCGGTGCTTTTAATTTTTTCAAAAGTATATGGGAAATTATAATTGCCCGAATGGTCAACTGTGATTGCTCCTATTAATCCGGAGTTAGGATGAGATTTTAATATTCCGAGCAACCCGGATAGTGTGTCTGGTTTAATTACAACATCCGACTCAACAATAATCAGGGGGCATTCCTTTTCCAATGCCATTTTTTGGGCAATTTCAAGCACCAGTTTATAGTTGGGCGAAGGCGTTGTAGTGATATCTTCAAGATTGATAAGTTTATATCCGTATTTTGTTTTTGCCTCTTCCAGAAATTGTTTGGTTTCCGGCTGACTAAAATCATTGAAAATAAAATATTCGAAGTCTCCTTTTGCTTTCGAAATTGCTTTTATCGTAAGATTAGTTGTGTTTAACGAATCTTTAACAGGCGTAATGATAATTGCTTCTGGCATTCTGTTTTTTATGAGATACAAAAATAGACAAAATCAATCGATTTCCCTGCGGTTAAAATCTCGCGAAAAAGCCTGGTCGGTGGGCATAATCAGTACATCATCGATATTAACGTGTTTTGGTCGGGTAACAATAAAAAGAATCGTCTCGGCAATGTCCTGTGAATTAAGCGGCGTAAATCCCTTGTAAACCTGTTTTGCGCGGTCTTTGTCGCCACTGAAGCGGACCAAAGAAAACTCGGTATCAACAGCGCCCGGACATACTGAACTAACCTTAATCCCATGTTTGAGCAAATCAATTCGCATTCCTTTGGTTACCGATTGCACCGCATGTTTTGTTGCACAGTAAACATTGCCAAGCGGATATGTCTCTTTACCTGCGACGGATGAAATATTTATGATATGCCCGGAACCCCTTTCGATCATTTTTGGTGCAATCAGCCTGGTAATGTAAAGTAATCCTTTAATATTGGTATCAATCATACGTTCCCAATCATCAATAACACCTTCCTGGATCAAACTAAAACCGGCTGCTAATCCAGCATTATTAACAAGCACATCAATATTTTGCCATTCTTCGGGTAAACTGTTTATGGCAGCTTCATTTTCCCGTAAACTTCTGATATCGAAATTCAGGGTGAATACGTTCGAATTTGTTTCGGCAGTTATTTTTTCCTTTAACAAAAGAAGCTTTTCTTTTCGGCGGCCGGTAATGATAACATCGTAATTATTTTTTGCAAGTAGCAATGCTGTTGCCTCGCCAATACCCGAAGTAGCGCCTGTAATTAATGCAATTGGTTTCATTTTTTCATTTTTGGAATTCCACCCGAAATTAAAAAAAACATCAAATTTTATGGAATAATGAGCTACTTAATTACCTTTGCTAACGGATAATTTACAAATATTAGGCATTATGAGTGATGTAATTCAAGTAGAAAAAAATTTCACCATCGATTCAATTCCTGAACCTGAAAGCTTAGAGGATGTAATTTTTTCGTTGATGGTTAATCCAAATTTGTCGAGTATAAATTATTTCAATGATTTTGGGGAGTTAAGTATTTCGCCCGATTCAATTGGTGACACAGATAATGACGAATCGGGCTTGTTTGATATTGATATTGACGGGAACAAAATCGCAATGAGTACCCATGCATTTCATCATCATTTACAAAGCGATCCGCAAAAAGCAACCGAAATCCTGATTTCAAGGGCTGCCCGCAAAATGATTTGTTCAGGGGCTAAACCAACTGCAATCAGCGCTTTTTTGTATCATATCAATTTTGCCGATCCAAAAGGTCAGTTTATTGCAGCTGGAGCTAAAAAAGGATTGGAAAATGCAGCCAGCAAATTCGATCTGAAAATTACCGACAAAAAAATCAGGTTCGATCATTTCTCTCAACATGGTCCGGTTCCACCAACGATTATTGTTAGCATGATGGGGCTTATTAAGCATAATACGAATATTACCACTCATGCTTTCAAGCAAAAGGGGAATAATATTTTTCTGATCGGGCGAACTACTGATGATATTGGTTCTTCGGAATATCTCGAATTCTTCCATGAAATATCTGATTCACCATTGCCTGAGTTTAATATTAATGATGAAATTAAAATTCAGGGTGCAATCAAAAAACTGAATGAATTAAAACTAATTGAAAGTGCAAGTCCTGTTGGTAAAGGGGGACTGTTCTTTACACTCCTGCGTGCTGCAATTCCAAACGAATTGGGATTCGACATTACAACGGCGGCCGAAACCCGGATTGATTCATTTTTATTCGGAGAAGCAATGGGGCGTATTTTGGTTGAAGTAAATTCTGAAAAGGAAGATGAGTTTGTTGATGTGCTTACCGAAATGAAAGTTCCGTTTTTCACATTGGGGCACATTACAAAAGGTGAAATCCGAATTGATGATCAATCTATGGGATACATTGATAAAATGACGGTTGGCGTTTAATGACTGCTCTACCCAACAAACAATCTGAACAATCTAAAAAAGATCAGGTAGAGGAGATGTTCAACAATATCTCTCCTAAGTATGATTTGTTGAATCATCTGTTATCGGCTAATATCGATAAGCTATGGAGAAGGAAAACAATTAAAATGCTCTCTCCTTATCACCCGGAACTTATTGTAGACATTGCAACCGGAACAGCTGATTTTGCAGTTGCTGCAACAAAAATAAATGGAGCAAAAGTGGTTGGAATTGATATTTCGGAAGGGATGCTTGAAGTTGGGCGCAGAAAAATCGAAAAAAAAGCTCTTGCAAATGTTATAGATTTGATTAAAGCCGATTCAGAAAATCTACCTTTTGAGAATGATAAGTTCGATGCAGCAATTGTGGGTTTTGGAGTTAGAAACTTTGAAAATCTAAAAAAAGGTCTTTCTGAAATAAAGAGGGTATTAAAACCAGGCGGTGTTTTTTTTATTCTGGAATTTTCGAAACCGGAGAAATCGCCTTATAAACAGATTTACCAGTTTTATTTTACAAAAGTTTTACCTTTTATCGGACGGCAGATTTCAAAAGACAGTAACGCATATACCTATTTACCCGAATCGGTTAATGAGTTTCCGGATGGTGAGAAATTTTTAACTATTTTAGCAGACGTTGGATTTGTTGGAAATAAGTGTTTTTTACAAACTTTTGGAATAGCTTCGATTTACGAAGCTCATAAAGCTTAAAATTAGCCGGTCAATACAATAAACTGTGCAAATCGATGTTTTTTGAAAGACAGAGTAAATCATTTAAGGTGAAAAAGATTTTTACAGCCATATTATTCATTACTATTATTTCGAATGCTTTTGCACAGAAGCAAATGGTGAATTACCTGACTACTTTTGATGAAAAGCTCATTCATTTTGGTTTTACGCTGGGCTACAACATGCTCGATTTTAATATTACAAATTATAATCCGATAGGAGAGAATCCGGATTTTGTTGCTGATCCGGGCGATGATTTGCATATTACAGGCGGAAGTATGGTTAGGAGCGATTTGCAAACTTTAGTTCCAGGATTCACCGTTGGAATCGTTTCCAGTTTGAGGTTATCAGAAGATCTGGATCTCCGGTTTTTACCAGGCATGTCTTTTGGAGAACGAAAACTGACATACAATATTCCGGTTTATGATATAAACGCAGGTTTCGAACCAATAAAGTTTTATTCAATTAAATCAACATTTCTCGATTTTCCTTTGCTTATTAAGTACAAAGCCCGTCGAATTAATAACGACCGGCCATTTGTAATTTTTGGAACTGCATTTCGGCAGGATATTTCAAAGACGGCAAAAGAAGATCTTGTAAAATTGAAAAGCAGTGGATTTTATGCAGAGGTAGGTGGTGGTTGGGATCACTATTTTCCATTTTTTCGTTTTACAGTTGAAGGAAAATTCAGCTTTGGATTGAATAATCAGTTGGGAGACTTGCCAGAGCCAATTCAGCGTCAATATTATTCCCAGTCAATTAAAAGTTTAAGATCGAATATTTTTACTTTGTCATTTCACTTCGAATAGTCTGAAAACGAATTCTGTCGTTTAAACTCCGAACAGATTATTGCGGCTGCGACAGAAACATTCAATGATTCAGCAGTTTTGGAATTTTCACTAAACCTGGGTATTTTAATCTTCTTTTTTATTTTTGCCTCAATTTCAGGGCAAATGCCGTTCCCTTCATTTCCCAATACAAGCAGCGCCCTTTGCGGAAGTTTTTGTTCATAAATATTTTCCCCATTGAGAAATGCCCCGTAAACTGGGATTTCCAATTTATTGGCAAGAGCAGAAACAGGTTCAAAAGGAGTGTACCAGACATTAACTCTGCAAAATGATCCCATTGACGATTGTATAACCTTTGGATTAAATAAATCGGCTGTTTTGGGTGAACAGAAAAGATGATCAATTCCAAACCAGTCGCAAATCCGAATAATTGTGCCCAGGTTTCCGGGGTCCTGAATCTCATCCAAATAAATCCACAGGTTTGAATCAATATTTTCAGGAAGTTCTTTTGCATTAGGTAATTCACACAAAGCAATACTGTTTTGAGGGCTTTTCAGCAAACTGGCCTGTTGAATTTCTTGTTTGGTTACTTCCATTGCCAATTTGGCATTCGAAAGTTTAGACTTATTATTTAAAAGGAATGAACTTGTAGCAAATAACTTCTCGATTTTAAATTTTGATTCAAGCACTTCAGATACATTCTTATCACCTTCAACAAGAAATAAGCTTTCTTTTTCCCTGATTTTTTTAAGGTCGAGTGATTTTATAAGTTTTATAGTATTTTTACTAATCATTTAAAAAAAGGACAAAATTGAAATTGGAGTAAAGTTACTGTTTCTTGACAAAACACTTCACTATTTTTGTTGCATAAAAAGAATTTACCTTGGCCGGAAAAATTAATATCATAAAACAAATCGGAATAAAAATTTTTGCATTTACGGGTGTAATTTTTTTGTTTTCATGTTCTCCGGTGAAATTTGTTCCCGAAGATAAATATCTGATAAGCAAAGTCCAGATTGAAGTTGATAATCAGAATATTAATAAAGAAAGTGCTAAATCGTTGATAAAACAGAAAGAGAATTACAAAATTCTCGGATTTCTGAAATTTCATTTATTGCTTTACAATCTCTCCTCGAAGAAAAAAACCGATGACTGGTTGAAACGAATTGGAGAGCCGCCTCAGATTTATGATGAAGATTTATCTGCACGCTCAGAGGATCAATTAAAACAATATGCCCACAGTAAAGGATATTTCATGGCCACAGTAAATAGTACAGTTACTTTTAAGGAAAAAAAGCGAAAAGCTCTAATCAATTACAAGTTAAATTTAGGTGAGCAGTATGTTATAAAGAAAATAAATTACAATATTAAAGACTCACTGCTGCAAAAGTTGTATTTCAACAGTTCTTTAAAATCTGAAATGAGAGAGGGTAATGCCTTTGATATTGATGCTATGGAAAAGCATCAGTTGGATATTGTAAAGCTGTTTCGGAATAATGGGTATTATTACTTTTCAAAAGATGATGTAAAATTTGTTGCAGACAGTTCGGTTTATGAAAAAGAGGTTTTGGTCGATTTATTAATCAGGCCGGCTAAAAATAACCAAATAGATACAGTCAAGGTTTTTCAGCCTTTTTACCTGAATAAATTCTTTTTTTCGGTGCTTCCGGGTAATTCTCCTGTAACAATTAGCAGAGATTCTGTGGGGGTTTTTTCCGATACAATCACCTGGGACAATTTCACCCTTTATCAGAACAAACAGATTAGCTATCCCCCGGCGTTGTTTAACAGAACCATGCGGCTGAACAAAGGATCGTTGTACAATAATGCTGAAGTTGAAAGTGCTTTTAACGCGTTTAACCGGTTGCGGCAGTTTCGGTTTGTCGACATTCAGTTTAAAGAAATTGCTTCAGTCAACGATACAAATTTGCTGGATTGCTACATCAGATTGGCGCCACTCAACAAACAGACAACTTCATTCGATATAGAAGGAACGAACACTTCGGGTAATTTTGGAGTTGCCGGAAATGTTACCTATTTGCACCGAAACCTGTTTAGGGGTGCAGAAGTTTTTCAATTGAGTTTTTTAGGTGGAATTGAGCGGCTGGAAAAGCTGGATAATGGTGTGACTGATTATTTTAATACCACCGAATTTGGGGTTGAATCGAGTTTGATGATACCAAAACTTTTAGGACCGGGAAATTTTTTCGGCGACTTTGAAAGGTTTTTACCAAAAACAGTAATTTCCTTGGGTTATAATTACCAAAAGAGACCCGAATATACACGGGGTATAAATACCGTTAAGTTTGGTTACGACTGGAAATCGACTGAAGATTTAAGACATATCTGGAATTTGCTTGATTATAATAAGGTTAATGTTTTTGATTACGATCCTGCATTTATTGATGGAATAAAAGATTTATACATAAAAAGCAGTTTTACCGACCACTTGATTTTTGCAATGAATTATTCGATGATATATAACAATCAGCGAATGAATACAATTAAGAATTATACCTACATACGGTTTAATATCGAAGCGTCGGGTAATTTATTATGGGCGATTTCTGAATTAACCAACCGCGACAAATATCAGGCAGTGGATTCACTCGGAAATGTTCAGGCCGAATATTACCAGGTTTTTAATACCCGCTTTGCACAATATATAAAATCGGATATTGAATACCGACGCGGTTTTAGTATCGATGAATACAATTCAATTGTAAGTAGGGGTTTTCTTGGAATTGGTGTACCTTACGGTAATTTCGATGTATTACCGTTCGAAAAAAAGTATTTTACAGGAGGGGCAAACGGAATCAGAGCCTGGCCGGTGCGTTCCCTTGGACCGGGAACTTACAAAGCTTCACCTGAAGAATACCCGAATCAAACTGCCGATATTAAACTGGAAGCCAATATTGAGTACCGGTTCAAACTAATCACATTTATAGAAGGAGCTCTTTTTTTGGATGCAGGAAATATTTGGGCAATCAACGAAAAGGATAATCGTCAGGGAGCCCAGTTTAAGTTTAAAGAATTTTACCGGCAAATTGCATTTGGAACGGGTGCCGGTTTGCGATTCGATATGAGTTATTTTATTCTCAGGCTCGATCTTGGTATGAAATTACGTGATCCTGCAGTTCCCGAAAATAAAGGATGGATTGTCGGTTACAGACCATATTCAAACAACGATTTCAATTTGAGTTTTGCAATAGGTTATCCATTTTAGTCTGTTTTCATTTTTCTCCGCGGCTTTTTTACTTTGTGAATTATTTTTTTGCATTTTTGAGTCTCTAAAAAACACGAATAGTAAAATATTTAAGGGAATTAATAACAATTAAATATAATTTTTATGTCAGGACTTCAACCAAATCGGGAATCGTTCGGCTCAAAGTTTGGAATAATTGCAGCAACGGCTGGTTCAGCAGTTGGTCTCGGAAATATTTGGCGTTACCCGTACGTTGTTGGCGAAAATGGCGGGGCAGCCTTTATCTTGATTTATCTGACAATTATTATTGCCATCGGAATCCCGGTTATGCTATCTGAATTGGTGATTGGTAGAAGAGCACAGCAAAATGTTTATGGATCGTTCCGGAAATTGGCGCCCAATCGTCCATGGTACCTGATTGGCTTGATGGGAGTTGTTGCCGCTTTTATGATTCTTGCGTTTTATACTGTAGTAGCCGGGTGGACGCTGGAATATCTTTATCAATCTTTCATTGGCGGATTTCATGGAAAATCGGCTGAAGAACTGGGTGGTATGTTTAATAATTTTATTGGTAGTAGTTCTCGTCCATTAATTTGGTTTTTTGTTTTTATGGGGCTGACAGCATTTATTGTAGCTGCCGGAATAAAAAACGGTATTGAAAAGTCAACTAAAATATTAATGCCACTCTTATTTGTTTTGCTGTTAATCTTAATAGTGCGTTCGGTCACTCTTCCCGGTGCATCAAAAGGCATAAGTTTTATATTTAAACCCGATTTTAGTAAAATTACAGCAGAGACTTTTCTAATGGCACTTGGGCAGGCTTTTTTCTCTCTGAGTATTGGAATGGGTACATTGATAACTTACGGCTCTTATATTCGAAAAAATGATAATCTTGCTTCAACTGCTTTATCTGTTGTTGTAGCCGATACTATGGTTGCAATTTTAGCCGGAGTAGCAATTTTTCCTGCGGTGTTTGCATTTGGTATTCCAGCGGAAGCAGGCCCGGGATTGGCATTTATTACCTTACCTAACATTTTCGAACAGATGCCGGGAGGAACAATCTTTTCGGTGATGTTTTTTCTTTTACTCTCGGTGGCTGCGCTAACCTCAACAATATCAGTTCTCGAAGTAATTGTAGCCTTTTTTGTTGAAGAACTTAAAATGAAAAGAGGGGCTGCAACATGGTTAGCGACTTTCTCTGTTTCAATTTTAGGCGTATTCTGTGTTCTTTCTACAAGTTCTATGGCTAATTTTAAAATTCTTGGAAAAACAGTATTCAACTTAATAGAATATACCACTGCAAATGTTTTACTTCCTCTTGGTGGTTTCTTTATTGTGATTTTTGTTGCATGGTTTTTTGGCCGCGATAAAGCAAAGGAAGAATTATCAAATAATGGCACACTAAAAGCACTTTACATTCCAATGTTTTTATTTATTATCAAGTTTATTGCTCCTCTCGCGATTGCTTTTGTATTTCTTCAGGGTATCGGATTGATAAATCTCAAATAATTTAACGAGCCCGGCATTATAGGGCTTTTTTATTTCATGAACGGTTGTGTATTTGAATTTTGTTAAATTTGAATGTCTTTAAAAGGATTAACCTCAATTGAAACAGGCCCATGTACAAAATCATCAGGCAATGGTTAAAAAGTTATAATGAATTTTCAAAGGGTGACAGAAATGCAATCCTGATTCTTAGTGCTTTGATTTTGATATCGTTAATCGCAAATGTTATTGTGCATAATATTCAACCAAAATCAAAATACAAATATTCAGAATATGAGCAGTTTCTTGCAGAATTGGAAGCCAAAAAAGCCAATATTGATAATGGTGGAAAGTTTCTTTTTATATTCGATCCAAATACTATTATGCCTGAAATGCTCGATTCACTTGATATTCCTGACTATATTAAGCGAAACATGTTGAACTACCGTAAAGCCGGAGGACGGTATTTATCTGCTTTACAAGTGCGAAAAATTTATGGGATGAATGACAGCATCTTTGAAGCAATTGAGAATTATATCAGTATTTCCGAAAAGGCAGATTCAGTAACAAATGAAGAGAAAAATCCGGAAAAGCAAATAACTGGTTTTTTTGATCCAAACAACGCCGATTTTAATCAACTAACACAATTTGGATTTAATCGCTTTCAAGCCAATAATTTAATTGAATTCCGCAAGAAAGCTGGCGTTTTCAGAACCCCAGCTGACTTGTTGAAAATATATGGCATTGATACTTCATTCTATGAAACTATTGCAGCTCACATTCAAATTGAAAATGTAAAAGAATCTCAGATAATCAAAATAAAACCTGCATTGCATGTTGAATTAAACAGCGCCGATTCTACTGATTTAATTAAACTGAATGGAATTGGTTCTGCTTTTGCAAATCGAATAATAAAATACCGCGACCTTCTTGGAGGTTTTTATTCAACTGCACAATTATTAGAAGTATATAATTTTTCCGAGGAAACATTTCGAAATATTGAAAACAATGTTTCTGCCGATACTTTGTTGATCAGAAAGATTCGGGTAAATTTTGCAGAATATCCCGAATTGTTGAGACATCCATATTTTAACAGGAAACAGGTTGAGGCAGTTTTAAATTACCGCAATAAAAACGGGTCCTTTCACGATATTATTCAGCTTAAATCAACCGGACTTGTTGATTCTGAGACTTTTTATAGAATTTGTCCATATTTAACGTGTCGTTAAATAAAATTAAATCAAATTAGTTGGATTGGATTTATAATATTTTTCGTTTAAATTTGATTTCAATCGAATAATTTCTAAATTTGCGCCTCAATTTTAAAAATTAAACCGCAAGAAAATGATAATTATTCCGGTAAAAGAAGGAGAAAATATTGAAAGAGCTCTTAAAAGGTTCAAGAGGAAATTCGAGAAAACAGGGGTTATTAAAGAGTTACGTGAGCGTCAGAAGTTCACAAAACCTTCAATAATCAGAAGGGAAGAGAAGAAAAAGGCGATTTACGTTCAAGGATTGCAACAACAGGAAGACTAATTGTTTTTGGGGATTCCTGGAATTATTTGAACTAAATGGATTATCAGGAGTCGTTTATCAATTATTTGAAATATGAGAAGAGGTGTTCTTCTCATACCGTTACAGCATACCAGAATGACCTCGATCAATTTGTACTGTATTTTACAGAGATGGTCGGGGAATTTGATGTAAAAAGGGTAGATGCCAAATTGGTTAGAAACTGGATTGTACAGTTAATGGAGAAAGAACTTTCAGCGCGCACGGTTAACCGAAAAATAACGACGGTTAAGTCATTCTTCAAATACCTGATGAAAGAGCAAATAGTTGAAGCCAATCCGGCAACATATCTTGCACTTCCAAAAATTCGTAAAAAGTTACCAAATTTTGTTGAGGAAAATAATCTTCATCATTTGCTTGATGATGGTTTTTTTAAAGATGATTTTACTGGGATTCGCGACAAATTAGTAATAACTTTATTATATGGCACAGGAATTCGGCTTGCTGAATTGTTATTGTTAAAAGACAGTGATTTCGACACAAAAATGTGCTTAATTAAAGTTCTCGGGAAAAGGAAAAAAGAACGAATAATACCTTACCCGGCGTCCATTAACTATTTGTTGGAGCTGTACATTAATACAAGAGACACTACTGTTGGATTTAAAACAGAAAGATTATTGGTTACAGAAAGCGGGAAACGGGTTTATGAAAAATTAGTTTACAGGGTAGTAAAAAATAACCTGGCAAAAGTTACATTACTGGAGAAAAAGAGTCCACACGTTCTGCGACATAGTTACGCTACCCATTTATTAAATAAAGGAGCCGATCTAAATGCGGTAAAGGAATTGTTAGGGCATTCAAATCTGGCAGCTACCCAGATTTATACCCATACTAATTTCGAACGGCTGCATGATATTTATAAACAAGCCCATCCAAGGGGTTAAAAAAATCTTATTATGGAAGTTAAAATTAATTCAGTGCATTTCACCGCCGATCAAAAATTGGTGGATTTTGTAAATAAGAAAGTAGGCAAACTTGATACTTTTTTTGATGGTATCATTAATGCCGAAGTGACTTTAAAAGTGTTAAAACCCGAGACGGCAAACAACAAAGTTTCTGAGTTAAAAGTTTCAATTCCTGCAAATGGTTATTTGTTTGCAAAAAAGCAAGCCGATACATTTGAAGAAGCAACAGATTTGGCAATTGATGCTGTGCGCAAGCAGTTAGATAAGTACAAGGAAAAGCTTAAAAACAAATAAAATTTAAAATAGCCCATTTTATTTTTAGTTTTTTAAAATAATATTTTTACATTTGCAAACCCATTTTTGGGGCGTTCAGGAAACAGCTGAATTTAAAGGATTTTGACGATAAATGAGGTGTTTGTGGGGTTTTCTAAACCCGGTAAAATATCAAATTGAAGGCCTTTAAATGACAGGAAAGGGATTTTTTGTTGCTGTTTTAAGAAATTTTGTATTTTTGCGCGGCATTTTTGCAAAGATTAATGTATGCGGGAGTAGCTCAGTCGATAGAGCATTAGCCTTCCAAGCTAAGGGTCGCGGGTTTGAATCCCGTCTCCCGCTCATTTTATGAGATTGGAGCTTTTAGTAGCGAATACTTTAAGCTCCAATTTCATCATGTATTAATGCCGGATTAGCTCAGGGGTAGAGCGCATCCTTGGTAAGGATGAGGTCACGAGTTCAATTCTCGTCTTCGGCTCAATTGAATATGAAAAATAAATAATTAAAAAATTTGAGTTATGGCTAAAGAACATTTTAACAGGGACAAAGAACACGTCAATATTGGTACAATTGGCCACGTTGACCATGGTAAAACTACCCTTACAGCTGCCATTACTATGGTATTGGCTAAAAAAGGTTTATCTGAAATCAAAACATTCGATTCTATTGATAATGCTCCGGAAGAAAAGGAAAGGGGTATTACAATCAACACAGCTCACGTTGAGTATCAAACAGAAAAACGTCACTACGCACACGTTGACTGTCCGGGTCATGCTGACTACGTTAAAAACATGGTAACTGGTGCTGCGCAGATGGACGGCGCTATCATTGTTGTAGCCGCTACTGATGGTCCTATGCCACAAACTCGCGAACACATCCTATTGGCACGACAGGTAAATGTACCTAAATTGGTTGTTTTCATGAATAAAGTTGACATGGTTGATGATGAAGAAATCCTTGAACTCGTGGAAATGGAAATTCGCGAACTTCTCAGCTTCTACCAATTCGATGGTGATAACACTCCCGTAATCCGAGGTTCTGCTCTTGGTGCGATGAACGGAGAGCCTAAATGGGAAGATAAAGTGATGGAACTGATGGATGCAGTTGACACCTGGATTCCGCTTCCTCCCCGTGATGTTGACAAACCATTCCTTATGCCTGTTGAAGACGTATTCTCGATTACTGGTCGTGGTACTGTTGCTACCGGTCGTATCGAAACCGGTAAAATTCATACAGGCGACGAACTTCAGTTAATTGGTTTAGGCGCCGAAGGTCGTAAAACTGTATGTACAGGAGTTGAAATGTTCCGCAAAATTCTTGATGATGGTCAGGCTGGTGATAATGTAGGTTTATTACTTCGCGGTGTTGACAAAAAGGAAATCAAACGTGGACAGATTCTGGCAAAACCAGGTTCAATCACTCCTCACAAACGCTTCAAAGCTGAGGTATATGTATTGAAAAAAGAAGAAGGTGGACGTCATACTCCATTCCATAATAAATATCGTCCTCAGTTCTACATTCGTACACTTGATGTTACCGGAGAAATTCATTTACCCGAAGGTCGCGAAATGGTTATGCCCGGTGATAACGTATCTGTAGAAGTGGAATTGATTTATCCAGTTGCCATGAGCCCGGGTTTGCGTTTTGCAATTCGTGAAGGCGGACGTACCGTTGGTGCAGGTCAGGTGACAGAAATTGTTAAATAATTTCTTTTATTAAAATATATAATAATATGTCCTGGGCTTTTTAGCCCGGGACTATTTTACGGAAGAAACTCAATAGCGGGAGTGGTTATTACAAACAGTAAGTTCAATTCTTACCTTCCGTACAAATACGATAAATTTATATGAAATTAAAATTATACTTCCAGGAGGCTTACGAAGAACTTGTTCACAAGGTGACATGGCCTACCTGGAAAGAGCTACAAAGTAGCGCGTTGGTTGTAATGGTTGCTTCCTTAATAATATCACTTGTAATTTTTGTCATGGACCTGTCTTTCAGGAACATGATGGAATTTATTTATAGTTTATTTTATTAATCGAAATCTTTAGATCAGGATGAGCGAAAATAGTAAAAAATGGTATGTTCTGCGTGCAATAGGCGGAAAGGAGAAAAAGGTAAAGGAATATATCGAAAACGAAATCGCAAACGGAGATTTAAAGGATTTTGTAGATCAGGTTCTAATACCAACAGAAAAGGTTTACCAAATCCGAAATGGTAAAAAAATCAGTAAGGAAAGAAACTTTTTTCCAGGCTATGTTTTAATCGAAGCTGCATTAGTGGGTGAAGTTGCACACACACTAAGGAATTTTCCTAATGTTATCGGGTTCTTAGGCGACACTAAAGGTGGAGATCCCGTTCCGATGCGGCAGAGTGAAGTAAACAGAATATTAGGAAGAGTTGATGAACTTGCTGAGAATGATGAGGAAATTAATATTCCTTTTGTGGTAGGAGAAACTGTAAAAGTAATCGACGGACCATTCAACGGCTTTAATGGAAGCATTGAAGAAATCAATGAAGAAAAGAAAAAGCTGCAGGTAATGGTGAAGATTTTCGGACGTAAAACTCCTTTAGAACTTAGCTTCATGCAAGTCGAGAAGGAATAATCACGTTAAATATTTATTATGGCTAAAGAAATTGCTGGATTAATTAAATTACAGATTAAAGGTGGTGCTGCTAATCCTTCACCACCGGTGGGACCAGCATTGGGCTCCAAAGGGGTAAATATAATGCAGTTCTGCAAACAGTTTAACGGACGCACGCAAGACCAGGCTGGTAAAGTGCTCCCCGTATTAATAACTGTTTACGCAGACAAATCTTTTGATTTCATTATAAAACAACCTCCTGTTGCTATACAATTGCTTGAAGTAGCAAAGTTAAAAAAAGGTTCAGCCGAACCTCACATCAATAAAGTGGGAGCGGTTACCTGGGATCAGGTTAAGCAAATTGCAG
Source organism: Draconibacterium sp. (assembly GCA_035467235.1). Taxonomy (GTDB): domain Bacteria; phylum Bacteroidota; class Bacteroidia; order Bacteroidales; family Prolixibacteraceae; genus Draconibacterium. The sequence continues at coordinate 18,761 of DATITY010000189.1, forward strand.
AAGGCAAATTGGTTGATTTGAACTGCTTTACTATTGAATCGGCCATGAAAATGGTCGCTGGTACTGCCAGAAGTATGGGAATTGCCGTTAAAGGCACTTCACCATTCAAAAACTAAATAAATCTTATACGATGGGCAGAATTACGAAAAATAAAAAAGCTTCTCTTGAAAAACTCGTAAAGGGAAAAGCTTACACTTTAGATGAAGCAGTTGAATTGGTAAAGGAAATTACTTTTACGAAATTCGATGCATCAGTAGATATAGATGTAAGACTTGGAGTGGACCCAAGAAAAGCGAACCAGATGGTTAGAGGCGTAGTTTCGTTACCCCATGGAACTGGAAAAGAAGTGCGCGTTTTGGCAATGGTAACTCCTGATAAAATGCAGGAAGCCTTAGACGCCGGTGCCGACTATGTTGGTCTTGATGATTACATCGAGAAAATAAAAGGCGGTTGGACAGACGTTGATGTGATTATTACCATGCCTCCTGTTATGGGAAAAGTTGGGGCGCTGGGCCGTATTTTAGGTCCGCGTGGTTTAATGCCAAATCCCAAGAGTGGAACCGTAACAATGGAAATTGGTAAAGCCGTCAGTGAAGTTAAACAAGGTAAAATCGATTTTAAAGTCGACAAATTCGGTATCGTACATACATCAATCGGGAAAGTATCATTTACTCCCGACAAGATTAAAGACAATGCACTGGAATTTGTAAATACCATTGTAAAATTAAAACCAACTGCAGCAAAAGGTACCTATATTAAAAGTATATACCTTTCCAGTACTATGAGCCCTGGTATTCAAGTTGAACCAAAGTCAGTTGTTGACTAAAAATGTGTAAAAATGAAGAGTTCAGATAAAAAAGTTATTATTAATAATTTACAGGAACAAATTGATTCTTACAGCCATTTTTACCTTACTGACATTAGTGGTTTAAATGCTGAAAATACCAGTAATTTAAGGAGACTATGTTTTAAGCAAAATGTAAAACTGGTAGTTGTTAAGAATACTCTCTTACGTAAAGCTTTGGAAAGTTCGAATAAGAACGTTGAAGAAATTTACGATGCGCTTAAGGGTAATACCTCAGTAATGTTTACCGCAGATGCAAATGTACCGGCTAAACTGATAAAAGACTTTAGTAAAAGACATAAAAAACCTGTTTTAAAGGCTGCTTATGTTCAGGAATCAGTTTATATCGGTGCGGATCAATTAGAAGCACTGATTGCGGTTAAGTCGAAAAACGAGCTTATTGCTGATGTTGTTGCACTTTTACAATCACCAATGAAGACTGTTATCGGACAGCTTCAGTCGGGTGGAAATATCATTCATGGTGTTTTGAAAACACTTGGAGAAAGAGAATAAATATTTTTGAAATAATTTAATAAAAGTAATAAAATGGCAGATTTAAAACAGCTTGCAGAAGCGTTGGTTAATCTTACAGTAAAAGAAGTTAACGAATTAGCTGGTATTCTGAAAGATGATTATGGAATCGAACCAGCAGCTGCAGTAGCAGTAGCAGGACCTGCTGCAGCTAGTGCTGAAGCAGAAGTTCCTGCTGAACAAACAGAATTTACAGTAGTTTTAACCGCAGCAGGTCAGGCAAAACTGGGTGTTGTTAAACTCGTTAAAGAATTAACTGGTCTGGGCTTAAAAGAAGCTAAAGAATTAGTTGATGCTGCACCAAAAGCAGTGAAAGAAAAAGTATCTAAAGAAGAAGCTGAAGCTATCAAAAGTCAGCTTATTGAAGCAGGAGCTGAAGTTGAGGTTAAATAAAACTTCAAGACCTTGTTAAAAGGTTATTTGGTTTAGAAGCCAACGTCAGTTGGCTTCTAAACCTTTTTGTGTATTGGTATTTTACATATTAACTTGTATAAATACATGTCTGTAAAAGAAAAAAACGAGAGGATTAGTTTTTCCTCCACAAAAACCAGGTTTGATTACCCTGACTTCTTAGAAGTACAAGTTAAATCATTTAAAGATTTTTTTCAGTTAAAAACCACTCCTGATAACAGAAAATCAGAAGGTTTATTCCGTGTATTCGAGGAAAATTTTCCGATTACAGATACACGTAATAACTTCGTTTTGGAATTTATCGACTATCAGGTTGACCCTCCAAGATATTCCATACAGGAATGTATAGAGCGTGGTTTAACTTTTAGTGTGCCCTTAAAGGCTAAATTAAAGTTGTACTGTACCGATGCTGAACACGAAGATTTCGACACCGTTGTTCAGGATGTTTATCTGGGTACTGTGCCATACATGACCGAACGCGGAACCTTTATTATAAATGGTGCCGAACGTGTTATCGTATCGCAGTTGCACAGATCGCCGGGTGTGTTCTTTGGACAAAGCATGCACGCGAATGGTACAAAACTTTACTCAGCACGTATTATCCCGTTCAAAGGATCGTGGATAGAGTTTGCAACCGACATCAACAGTGTCATGTTTGCATACATCGACAGGAAAAAGAAACTTCCTGTGACCACGCTGTTACGTGCCATTGGTTTTGAAAGTGATAAAGATATTCTGGAAATATTTAATCTGGCCGATGAAATAAAAGTATCCAAAACTTCACTGAAAAAGGTTGTTGGAAGAAGATTGGCAGCCCGTGTGCTAAAATCGTGGGTTGAAGATTTTGTTGATGAAGATACAGGAGAAGTTGTTTCAATCGAGCGTAACGAAGTTATCATTGATCGTGAAGTTGATATTGAAGAAGATCATATCGATGAAATTCTGGAATCGGGTGTTAAAACAATTCTTATTCATAAAGAAGATCAAAATCAACAGGATTTTGCAATTATTTATAACACACTTCAGAAAGATCCATGTAACTCTGAAAAGGAAGCAGTTCTCCATATCTATCGCCAGTTAAGAAATGCAGAACCGCCAGATGAGGCAACTGCAAGAGATGTGATCGACAAGCTTTTCTTTTCTGATAAAAGATACGATTTGGGAGAAGTTGGCCGGTACAGAATTAACAAAAAATTAGGACTTACAGTTAATTCAGAAAACAGGGTTCTTACCAAAGAAGACATTATTGAGATTATTAAACATCTCATTCAGTTGGTAAATGCAAAAACTGATGTTGATGATATCGACCATTTAAGTAACAGGAGAGTGCGCACCGTTGGAGAACAGATGTTCAACCAGTTTGGTGTAGGTTTGGCTCGTATGGCCCGTACAATCCGCGAAAGAATGAATGTTCGTGACAACGAGGTTTTCACTCCAATTGATCTGATCAATTCGAAAACATTGTCATCTGTCATAAATTCATTCTTCGGAACAAATGCATTGTCGCAGTTTATGGATCAAACAAATCCATTGGCAGAAATGACACATAAACGTCGTATGTCGGCTTTGGGACCTGGCGGACTTTCAAGAGAAAGAGCAGGCTTCGAGGTTCGTGACGTTCACTTTACACATTACGGAAGGCTTTGTCCGATTGAAACTCCTGAAGGACCAAACATCGGTTTGATTTCGTCATTATGTGTATTTGCAAAAATCAATGAACTCGGATTTATTTCAACACCATACCGGAAAGCAGCCAACGGAAGAGTTGATCTTTCTGAAGATGGAGTTGTTTATTTAACTGCAGAAGAGGAAGAAGGTCAGATAATTGCCCAGGCAAATGCTCCTATTGATGACAATGGAAATTTCATCAATAAAAAAGTTAAAGCCAGATTAGAAGGTGATTATCCTGTTGTTGAAAGGGAGAAAGTTCAGTTAATGGACGTTGGCCCCAACCAGATTGCGTCAGTAGCTGCTTCATTAATATCGTTCTTGGAACATGATGATGCCAACCGCGCGTTAATGGGATCGAACATGATGCGTCAGGCAGTTCCACTGCTCAGACCGGAAGCTCCTATTGTTGGGACAGGTTTGGAAGGAAGAGCTGCTTCTGACTCTGAAATTTTAGTAAAGGCAGAGTTCGATGGAGTAATTGAATTCGTTGATGCAGAACAAATTATTGTACGTTACGATATTTCGGAAGAAGACAGATTTGTTAGCTTCGATCCTGAAGTTGTAACTTACCGTTTACAGAAATATACCAAAACAAACCAGGGTACTACAGTCGATTTAAAACCAATCGTTCGTAAGGGCGACAGAATTAAAAAGGGACAGATTCTTACCGAAGGTTATGCCACGGATAAAGGAGAGCTCGCTTTGGGAAGAAACCTGATGGTAGCTTTTATGCCATGGCAGGGATACAACTATGAAGATGCAATCGTAATTTCGGAACGTATTGTGCGCGAAGATGTTTTCACTTCAGTTCATGTTGATGAATACAGCCTCGAAGTTCGCGATACAAAACGAGGTGTTGAAGAATTTACTTCAGATATACCAAACGTTAGCGAAGAAGCAACACGTAATCTCGACGAAAACGGTTTGATCAGAATTGGCGCCGACATTAAACCAGGCGATATTCTGATTGGTAAGATTACTCCAAAAGGAGAATCAGATCCATCTCCTGAAGAAAAATTACTACGCGCAATTTTTGGTGACAAAGCCGGCGATGTAAAGGATGCTTCCTTAAAAGCATCACCGTCGTTAAATGGTGTGGTCATCGATAAGAAGCTATTCTCGAGGGTAACAAAAGACAAAAAAGGTACGGCAACAAAAAAATTGCTCGACCAGATTGACGAAAAATTTGAACGCGAAGTAACTTCACTCAGAGCCAGACTCGAGGATAAAGTTTTTACACTGATTACAGGAAAAACTTCTCAGGGCGTAAAAGATTATTACGGAACTGAAATTATTCCGAAGGGTGTTAAATTCACTTTGAAACAGTTACAGGAAATTGATTACCTGAATATCAATCCGCAAAAGTGGACAACTGATAAACAGAAGAATGACATGGTCTTCGCGGTAATCAATAATTACATATTGAAATACAAGGAAGCAGAAGCTGTTTCTCGTCGCGAAAGATACAATATCACCATTGGAGACGAACTTCCTGCAGGGATCATTCAGCTTGCCAAAGTTTATGTTGCTAAAAAACGTAAACTTCAGATTGGTGATAAAATGGCAGGACGCCATGGAAACAAAGGTATTGTTTCGCGTGTGGTTCGTCAGGAAGATATGCCATTCCTTGCCGATGGAACACCGGTTGATATTGTTTTGAACCCGCTGGGTGTACCTTCGCGTATGAACCTCGGGCAAATTTACGAAACAGTACTTGGCTGGGCAGGAAAAAACCTTGGGTTAAAATTTGCCACCCCGATTTTTGACGGTGCAACTCTTGACCAGATTTGTGAATATACTGATAAAGCTGGCGTTCCGCGTTTTGGAGTAACCAGACTTATTGACGGTGAAACCGGCGAGCGTTTCGACCAACCTGCAACTGTAGGCGTGATTTATATGATGAAACTGGGTCACATGGTTGAAGATAAAATGCATGCCCGTTCGATTGGGCCATATTCACTTATAACACAACAACCTCTTGGTGGTAAAGCACAATTTGGTGGACAGCGTTTTGGAGAAATGGAAGTTTGGGCACTTGAGGCATTTGGTGCTTCGCATATTTTGCAGGAAATACTAACCGTTAAGTCTGACGACGTGATGGGTAGGGCAAAGGCATACGAATCAATTGTTAAAGGTGAACCAATGCCGCAACCAGGTATTCCTGAATCACTCAATGTGTTGCTGCACGAACTTAGAGGTTTAGGCCTCAGCGTAAGAATGGAGTAAAAACCATTCTGAATTGAATAGGTTCTGTTTTAATTATTTTTAATTAGTATTATGGCATTCAGAAAAGATAATAAAGCGAAAATTAGTTTTTCAAAAGTTTCAATCAGTCTTTCTTCCCCCGAAGAGGTGTTGGAAAGATCGTTTGGAGAGGTTTTAAAACCTGAAACAATAAACTACAGAACGTACAAACCTGAACGTGATGGATTGTTTTGTGAACGTATTTTCGGACCGGTAAAAGATTACGAGTGCCATTGCGGTAAATACAAACGAATCAGATACAAGGGAATTGTTTGCGACCGCTGTGGTGTTGAAGTAACAGAGAAAAAAGTACGTCGTGAAAGAATGGGACATATTTCGCTTGTGGTACCGGTGGCTCACATTTGGTATTTTAAATCGCTTCCCAATAAAATAGGTTATTTACTAGGCCTGCCAACCAAAAAACTCGATACGATTATTTACTACGAACGTTATGTAGTAATTAATCCGGGAGTTAAACTGGCCGATGGAGTAAAGGAACTTGATTTTTTAACTGAAGAGGAATATCTCGATATTCTGGATACGCTTCCTAAAGAAAATCATCTGTTAGACGATGATGATCCAAATAAATTTGTGGCAAAAATGGGCGCCGAAGCTCTGTTCCAGATTTTAAGCAGGATCGATCTTGATGATCTCTCATTTACATTGCGTCACAAGGCAAATACCGAAACTTCCCAGCAACGTAAAAATGAAGCTTTAAAAAGGCTGCAGGTTGTTGAAGCTTTCAGAGCAAGTAAAAATATAAATCGTCCTGAATGGATGATTGTTCGTGTAGTTCCGGTTATTCCGCCCGATTTGCGCCCGCTGGTGCCTTTGGATGGCGGACGTTTTGCAACTTCCGATTTGAATGATCTTTACCGAAGGGTAATTATCAGAAATAACCGGTTGAAACGACTAATTGAAATAAAAGCTCCCGAAGTAATTCTTCGTAACGAAAAACGAATGTTGCAGGAAGCTGTTGATTCATTATTTGACAACTCAAGAAAATCGAATGCTGTAAAAACAGAAAATAACAGGGCATTAAAATCTCTTTCAGATAGTTTGAAAGGGAAACAAGGCCGGTTCCGTCAGAACCTTTTGGGTAAACGTGTTGATTATTCAGCACGTTCGGTAATTGTTGTTGGTCCAAAACTGAAGATTCACGAATGTGGAATTCCAAAGGATATGGCTGCCGAACTTTACAAACCATTTGTAATCAGGAAACTGATTGAAAGAGGAATTGTAAAAACAGTTAAATCAGCAAAGAAAATAGTTGACCGTAAAGATCCCGTAGTTTGGGAAATTCTGGAAAATGTTTTAAAAGGACACCCGGTTTTATTAAACCGTGCACCCACGCTGCACCGTTTATCGATTCAGGCTTTTCAGCCGGTTTTGATTGAAGGAAAGGCAATTCAGCTTCACCCGCTGGTTTGTACAGGTTTTAACGCCGACTTTGATGGTGACCAGATGGCAGTTCATCTTCCGCTGGGAAATGCAGCAATTTTGGAAGCCCAGCTTTTAATGCTTGCTTCACACAACCTGCTCAATCCGGCAAATGGTGCTCCAATTCAGGTTCCTTCACAGGATATGGTTCTTGGTTTATATTACATGACCAAAGCCAGAAAAGGCGCCAGAGGCGAAGGAATGATATTCTATTCTCCGGAAGAAGTAATTATTGCTTATTCAGAGAAAGTAATCGATCTGCACGCCATTATTAAAGTGAAAGTTGAAGATGTAGATGAAAATGGTAAATATTTCAAACATATCATTGAAACTACAGTTGGACGTGTTTTATTTAACGAAAGGGTTCCACGTCAGGCTGGTTATATCAACCAGTTGCTGACCAAGAAATCGTTAAGAACAATTATTACCGATGTATTTATTCGCAGTGGTAACGCAACAACAGTTGCTTTCCTCGATGATATTAAAGAAATCGGATATGACATGGCTTACCGTGGTGGACTGTCATTTAATCTCGACGATGTAATAATTCCTGATACAAAGGCAAAAATTGTCGCAGAAGGATATGCTGATGTTGAGGAGGTAATGAATAACTATAACATGGGATTTATTACCAATAACGAAAGGTACAACCAGGTAATCGATATCTGGACACATGCCAACTCAAAACTTACCAATTCGGTAATGCAAACGTTGAGCTCTGATAAACAGGGATTCAACTCAATTTATATGATGCTCGATTCTGGTGCTCGTGGTTCGAAAGAACAGATTCGTCAGTTGAGCGGGATGAGGGGATTGATGGCAAAACCGCAAAAATCAGGTTCTACAGGATCGCAGATCATCGAAAACCCGATTCTTGCCAACTTTAAAGAAGGACTGTCTGTTCTCGAATACTTTATTTCAACCCACGGTGCCCGTAAAGGTTTGGCCGATACTGCATTAAAAACTGCAGATGCCGGATATCTTACACGTCGTTTGGTTGACGTTGCACAGGATGTGATCATTTCAGAAGACGATTGCGGTACTTTGCGCGGTTTGGTTGCAACAACCATCAAAAATAATGAGGAAATTGTTGCTTCATTATTCGAACGAATTGTTGGCCGTACTTCTGTTCACGATATTTATCACCCGCTAAGCGGCGAGTTAATTGTGGCTTCGGGAGAAGAATTAACAGAGGAAATTGCTACAATAATTGAGAATTCTCCGATTGAAAGCGTTGAAATCCGTTCGGTACTTACATGCGAATCAAAAGTTGGTATTTGTGCCAAATGTTACGGAAGAAATCTTGCAACCGGTAAAAAAGTTCAAAAAGGAGAAGCAACTGGTGTAATTGCTGCACAGTCAATAGGAGAACCTGGAACTCAGTTAACACTGCGTACATTCCACGTGGGAGGTATTGCAGGTAACATTTCCGCTCAATCAGCTGTTGAATCAAGATACGACGGTTACGTTGAAATCGAAGAACTTCGTGCAGTTAAAT
>DATITY010000190.1:0-8412 GCA_035467235.1 Draconibacterium sp.
TGGCTTTCTGGGGTCCACTGGCATGGTCGATTATTTTCGGGTTAAGTTTTGCCACTTTCCTTACTTTGATGTTTGTTCCGGCACTTATCGAACTCAATCATACCATCAGGTTGAAAATAGCACGCCGGAAACACCATAAAAAAATCAGAAAAATGAAAAACCAATAACGGTATTACTTTCATTGATTCACGGCGGAACAGGCAACTTTTCCGCCGTTTTATTTTTGTTTCAGAAGAATTTCAGCAAAAACCAAATCCTCGGGATAAGTTATTTTAATATTTTCCCGGTTTCCTTCAACCATATAAATGGTTTCGCCCATGCTTTCCAATACTGACGCATCGTCGGTAAATACATCGGTTTTAGCCAGCCCGTAGGCATTTTTAATTAACCGGGTTTGAAATGTTTGCGGGGTTTGCACCAAAAAGTATTTCGAACGATCAACAGGATGGTTTTTTGAACCATCGGCAAAACGCACCGATTCGGTTACAGGTACAACCGGCAGCGCATTTCCTTTTTCGGTGGCCTTTTCGAAACAGTTTTTCAGTGTTTTTGCGGATACCAGAGGACGAACACCATCGTGAATAAAAACAATTCCATCGTCGGAAATTAAATCCAACCCGTTTTTTACAGATTGAAATCTTGTTTCGCCACCAAAAGCAATTTTATATTCGGTTTTAAACTGATGTTTTTGGCATAATGCATTCCAAACGGTAACCAGATCTTTCGGAAGTACAAGAATAAATTCTAATTTCGGATCGAATTTTAAAAAAACATTAAAAGTATGCATCAGTATTGGAAGTCCGCCAATCTCAATAAACTGCTTTGGGATGGCATTATTCATCCGGTTGCCGCTTCCACCCGCTACTATTAATGCAAACTTTTTCATTTCAACCGTGTTTTTTAATAATCCGAATGGTAAAAATACTTTAAAATAATTTCAGCTATGTTACAAGTAATCCAGTTTCTGCAAGATCTTACCGAAAATAACAACCGCGAATGGTTTCAAAACAATAAAAAACGTTACGATGAAAGTCGCGAAAAAGTACTGTTTATAACCGAAGTGGTTATAAACGAAATCAGAAAATTTGATTCCGAAATTCCCCTTCTTGAGCCCAAAGATTGTCTTTTCCGGATTTTCAGGGATGTGCGCTTTTCGAACGACAAGCGTCCTTACAAAACCAACTTCGGAAGCTTTATTGCCAAAGGTGGCCGGAAAAGCATGCACGCCGGGTACTATTTTCATATCGAACCTGAGGGAAGTTTTGTGGGCGGAGGAATTTACATGCCGGCTGCTGAACCCTTGAAAGCGATTCGTGAATATATTGCCGAAAACGGCGAGGAGTTTTTATCAATAATCGGTAATAAAGAGTTTAAAAAAGTATATCCTGAAATGATGGACGACAAACTAAAAACAGCTCCCAAAGGTTATTCCCCTGATCATGAATTCATTGATTTACTCCGTTATAAGTCATTTGCGTTTTCAAGCCGGTTTGAGAAATCAGATATTTTAGCTGATAATTATATTGAAAAACTGGTTCAGTCATTTAAAACGCTGCATCCGGTCAACCGGTTTTTAAACGAGGCGCTGGAACACAATCTTTGAAAAAAATCAAAATAGCGGGTTACTTTTTCATACTTTTAGGAATATATATTCATAGACCCATATTTTTATCTTCCCGATTAAAAAATACACCCTGGTCGTCCTGACCGGGGTTTTTTATTGCGAATTTACCACTTTCATCATTCTTTCAATCGTATCGTCAACCTGCGCAATGCTATCCATTCCAATGGTCATGCAATCTACATTCCTGCTTTTAATTACATATTCCAGCGACTTTTGGCGTTGTTCCTCTTTCGTTAAATCGCCGCAACCAAATATTTTCATCCCAATAATTCCCTTCCCATTGTCTTTGGCTCTCTTTAAAACCTGCATCACATTTTCAGGCGAGCTGTCCATTTTGGCGCCATCGTAATTAATCCGGGCAAGTAATACATCTGCCCACGGGTTTTCTGCAGCAATTTTCATCGCTCCAAAATCATGACACGACAATCCAACCTGTTTAATAATGCCCTTTTGTTTGGCTTCGCTGTAATCGTCCATATAACGCTTGTATTCATCGGGCCATTCGCTGTTTACCATGCAGTGCAACAGCAGAATATCAATATAATCGGTATCCAGTTCCTTTCGAAACCGATCAATGCTTTTTTGAAAAGGTTCGGGTTTGTACCAGCCTTCATGCTCGTAAACCATTATTTTCGATAGCAGGGTAACGTTTTCGCGTCCAACTTTTTTCATGGCTTTTCCTACAAACTCATGTGTGCCATACATGTCGGCAGTTTCAAAAAACCTGACTCCGCGATCGTAAGCGTGTTGTGCCATTTGTACAAATTTCTCCTCTCCCAATTTCTTTTGGCTCGATGTTTTTTTCCAGCCATACGAACCGGTTCCCAATGCCAAACGGGGAACATTCATTCCGGTTTCTCCCAGTTTAACCGAATCAATCATCACTGACGAAGCCGGAATAAAACTCAGGTTTATCAGCCCCGAAGCTGCGGCCATCGTCCCGGCCAGCCCGATTGCACTCTTTTGAATAAAACTTCTGCGATTGATATTTTCCATGCGACATTTTTTTTACAGGGTTAATATAGCAATTTATAAACATTCTATAAACATTGACTTCACATAATACATAAGAATGTATATTTTTGGCGGCTTAACTTTAAAAATGAAAATCTATGAAAAAAATTCTGCTGTTATTGGCAATCGTTGCCTTCGGTTATACTTCGCGTGCTCAGAATATTCAACTTCATTACGACTTTGGAGAAAACAGAAAATTGTTTACCTCAACGGTCGAAATGTTCAAGCCTGATAAATATGGATCTACATTCTTTTTTATCGATATGGATTACAGTTCGGATGCGCGTAACGTAAACAATGGCCTTTCATTGGCTTACTGGGAAATTGCAAGGGCGTTTAAGTGGAATGAAGACCAAAAATTTATGCCACGCGCTGAGTACAATGGAGGCGTTTTTAAATTAGACGGCGATGATACACCTTTTATTCCGATTGAAAATGCTTATCTGGCAGGAATTGAACGCACATGGGCTTCAGCCGATTTTTCAAAAATCCTGACTTTACAGGCGAACTACAAGTATATTCAGGACAAAGAAAATGCTTCGTTTCAGTTAACGGCTGTTTGGACCTTACAAATGCTGAAAGGAAAACTTAGCTTTTTAGGTTTTGCTGATTTTTGGAAAGAGGAAATGTTTTGGGGAACGAGCTACAGATTTTTGTCGGAGCCGCAATTATGGTACAATTTTGCAAGAAAATTTTCTGTGGGTTCAGAAATTGAGTTAAGTAACAATTTTGTTGGGGCTGAATTCGCTGTAAATCCAACAATTGCTTTAAAATGGACATTATAAAACCAACATTATGTTAGAAAAATTTTTCAATCTGAAACACAACAAAACAACCGTTAGAACAGAGATACTGGCTGGTATAACCACGTTTATGACCATGGCCTATATTCTGGCGGTGAATCCCGATATTCTTAGCGCTACCGGAATGGATAAAAATGCGTTGTTTACGGCAACAGCACTTTCGGCCCTGATTGCAACACTGGTGATGGCATTGGTGGCAAAACTACCATTTGCACTGGCGCCGGGAATGGGGCTAAACGCTTTCTTTGCATTCACTGTGGTACTCGGAATGGGCCACACATGGCAATTTGCGCTTACCGCAGTTTTCCTCGAAGGAATAATCTTCCTGATTCTGACCTTTTTCAATATCCGCGAACTGATTGTCAATTCGATACCACTCTCGCTAAAACACGCAATATCGGCTGGTATCGGGTTGTTTATCGCTTTTATCGGATTACAGAATGCCGGAATAATTGTAAATAATGACGCCGTGCTGGTTGGATTGGGAAAAATGGGTTCCCCCGCTGTTTTAATTGCATTGGGAGGTATAATTCTTACCGCTGTTTTACTGGCACTTCGCGTGAAAGGTGCGCTGCTGATAGGCATTTTTGCAGCAACTTTAGCCGGACTTCCATTTGGAGTTACCAAAATGCCCGAAGGCAGCATGGTTAGCTTACCTCCATCGTTAACTCCAATCTTCTGGAAATTTGAATTCACGCAAGTCTTTACTTTCGATATGATGATTGTGCTTTTCACTTTCCTTTTTGTTGATATGTTCGACACCGTGGGAACACTGGTTGGTGTATCGTCAAAAGCCGGAATGCTGGATAAGGATGGCAAAGTGCCCCGCGTGAAACAGGCGCTTTTTGCCGATGCAATAGGAACCACAGCCGGTGCGATTTTAGGAACAAGTACGGTAACCACTTATGTTGAAAGCGCCTCGGGAGTTGCCGAAGGTGGAAAAACAGGCTTAACATCGCTGGCAACAGCCGTTTTATTTGCCATTGCATTGTTTCTGGCACCCCTGTTTTTAATGGTTCCGGCAGCAGCAACCGCACCTGCACTGGTGTTGGTTGGTTTCTTTATGATGACTCCCATCTTGAATATCAATTTTGGTGACTATACAGAATCCATTCCGGCATTTATCGCAATTGTGATGATGCCGCTCACATACAGTATTGCTGAAGGTATCGTATTTGGAATGCTGTCGTATGTACTTCTGAAATTATTAACCGGAAAAATCAAGGATCTAACAGTGGTAATGGTTGTGTTGGCCGTGTTGTTTATTTTGAAATTCCTTATCTGATAATATCGCTTTCAACTAAAATCAAAATGAAGAAAAAACCGGCAGTTTCAATGAAACGCCGGTTTTTTTGTGGGTTGTACTGGATTCGAACCAGTGACCCCTACCCTGTCAAAGAATCAACCTGTTATCTGTTACTGTTGATAATTGAATAGATAACAAACATCAAAAAACACGAAATATGGCAATTTTAGGCATTTTGGCTCTCCGGAAGGGCATTCCGGCATTGTTTAAAAATGTTGCCAATTTTTATTTTATCGCAATTATACTCCGGAATCAAATGCTCAATTTGGCTGGATTTTCCATGCAGAAAATAATTAATACCAAAATATTGTATATTTGCATTAACGCAATGACCATTACAGTAATGCATATTACAATAAGCAACAATTAAGTTTTATGAAACGAGCATGTAAAATATTTACACCCGGGAATAGGATTAAAATACATGCGAGTTCCCTGTCTGCCAACAGGCAGGCATACTATACCTTAAAAAATAAACAATTTTAATAGCATGAAATTCTATAACAGAGAGAAGGAGTTGGAACTTTTGAATTCAATTAAGGAGCGATCAGCAACAGACGCACAAATGAGTGTTGTTGTCGGTCGTCGGCGTATCGGAAAGACAAGTCTTTTAAAAAAGGCTGTTGAAAATGAAGATTCTGCGCTGTATTTATTTGTAACCAGAAAAAGTGAAATTCTTATCTGTGAAGAATTCAAAGAAGAGATTGAACGTAAATTACAGGCGAAAACTTATGGCGTGATTACCCATTTTAAAGATTTATTCCAATTCCTGATGGAATTATCAGAAACCAGAAATTTCACCCTTATAATAGATGAATTTCAGGAATTTAATTCTGTTAATCCTTCAGTTTACAGCGAAATGCAGAATATTTGGGATAGTAATAAAGGCAAGAGTAAAATAAATCTGATCCTGTGTGGATCTGTTTATTCTTTAATGAAAAATATCTTTGAGAATTCGAAAGAACCACTCTTTGCCAGGGCAACCGAACGTATTCACTTAAAACCATTCAATGTAAACATACTTAAAGAAATACTTGCGGATAACTATCCCGCGTTTAATGCAGAAGATTTATTGGCATTTTATACGTTTACCGGCGGAGTAGCAAAATATGTTGAATTATTTGTCAGCAAAAAGGCTTTTACAAGGGCAAAGATACTGGACGAAATATTCCGGGAAAACTCACTTTTTATTGATGAGGGCAGAAATGTACTGATTGAAGAATTCGGAAAGGACTATGCCACTTATTTTTCTATACTTTCATTGATCGCATCATCAAAAACATCACGCTCAGATATTGAATCCATATTAGGAATAAGTGTGGGTGGATACCTGGAAAGAATGGATAATGATTTCAATTTAATCAAAAAAGTGCGTCCTATGTTTTCCAGGCCCGGCGGACGGAATATAAAATATGCGATAGTGGATAATTTTCTTAATTTCTGGTTTCGTTTTATATACAAATACCAAAGTGCTGTCGAAATTGGAAATTTTGAATACGTCAGAAACATAGTTGAACGTGATTATCCGACATACACAGGGAAGATATTGGAAAGATATTTTACAGAAAAACTGGCAACCCAACGCTTATACTCAGCAATCGGGACCTGGTGGGAGAAAGGAAATCAAAATGAGATTGACATAATTGCTGTTAATGATTTGGAAAAGACCATTTTGGTTGCTGAAGTCAAACACAAGGAGGAAAATATCAGCATACCTGTATTGAAAGAAAAAGCAAAGAATTTACAAAGTCAACTTAAAGAATATACTTTTGAATTCCAAGGTTACTCTATTGATGATATGTAACGCGCACTCCAGAAAAAAAAAGACTTCACATCGCTGTAAAGTCTTGATTTTCAATGTGGGTTGTACTGGAGTCGAACCAGTGACCCCTACCCTGTCAAGGTAATGCTCTAAACCAACTGAGCTAACAACCCGTTGCAGGAGCAAAAATAATAAAAACAAAAAATCGCACTGCATAAGTGCGTTCAAATTATCATCCGTTTTGAAAATATTATCAGTCAAATTTTAGTACGAAACCATCACAGTACCGTTTTTCACTTCTCCGTTACCCAATTGAAGTACCCAGACATAATTGCCAACCTTGACAATTTTCCCGGATTGTCCGTCAACTGTGCGGGTCCCCTGATCCCAACGGTAATCGGTATTACCCCACCACCATGCATTATACTGGTCGCCCCAAATCGTGTAGTTGCCGTAATGTTCTTTCTGCCATAATAAATTACCGTTGCGGTTGAAAATCATCAGTTTCGCATCAGGATAATTCTCAATACACATGATTCGGAAGAAATCGTGGATTCCATCAGCGTTGGGCGAGAATCCTTCGGGAACAAACAATTCGCATATCTCCTCATTATCAGTTTCATCATTACAATCTACAGAAATGTAAACCCATGCTGTATCGCACAACGTTGGTATTCCAAAGTCACAAATTGCATACATGAAACTGTCGATGCCAATAAATCCGGTGTTAGGGAAATAGTTAATTGTACCGTCGGGATCGACGGTTAATTCGCCATGATTTGGCGGAATCAACGGATTGGTATTGAGCAGGATGTTATCCGAATCCGGATCTCTGTCGTTGTCAAGAATATTTCCTGAAACAGAGAAACAGCCGGCATCATAATAATCGTCAAGCGCCACAGGCTTTTCGTTAACCGGTTCAACAACAATATACACAAAAGCCTTTCCGCATTCAGCTTCACAAGGAATTCCATCATCACAAATCCTGTATTCCAGAACATCAACACCCGAGAAATTCAGGTTGGGTGTATAGGTGAGATCGCCATTTACAGGATTTACCGAAACACTACCGTGCAAAGGTTTTATGCTTACTGCCAGGGTAGAAATGTCGATTGAAGTTTTTTCATCGAAGTCGTTTTCAATAATATCAATTACAACTGCTACATTTTGTACTGTGGTAGCACTGTCATCAACCACATTTGGCGGACGGTTCCCGTAAATCATCACATCCGTTTCGCAGTATGCGCTGTCGCCGTTAACACCCACAACCCATAATGTAATTGTTGTCAGCCCGATGTGCTTGCAATCCAGTTCGTGTGGAAAAACATACATGGTGTCGATTCCGCAGGCATCATAAGTGGTGTCCAGAACTTCGGCCACTGTAAGTTTATATTCGGCATTTTCGTCGAGCTGAATTTCAAACGGCCCCCTGCAAATTACAACCGGTTTAATTGTATCGAGCACAGTAACCGTGGCCACGCAATCATCAATCAGCCCGACAGCATCAATTGCGTTAAGCGTTACCGGGTTTTTACCTACATCGGCGCAATCAAAATCATAACGTGACAGGAATAATGTATCGAGTTCGCAATTGTCATTCGATCCATTATCGATTTGAGCAGTGGTAATTGATGCTTTTCCTTCAGCATCGAGGTAAATGGTAATATCGCGGCAAATGGCCACAGGCGGAACAATGTCGCCAACTGAAATGACAACAACATTTGATGTCCCGGTTTTATCTTTTACACAGATTACATCTGATTCAACATTGACAAAAACCTCATCTTTATCATTCGGCGTATAAGTGAAAGTATCAGAATTTTCTCCTGTAATTTCCACATCATTTACAAACCAGGTATAAATCGGATTGGTGCCTCCGTTAACAGTTGTTGCAGTGAAAGTA
>DATITY010000191.1:0-9085 GCA_035467235.1 Draconibacterium sp.
GTATTTGGTCTTATCGTGGCAATCATTCTGCAGATTTTCTACAATTACTGTGTTGCTAAAATAGAAAGTATTACCAGTAACATGGAAGACGCATCTATTTCTTTAATCGACATGCTGTTGAAGTTTAACTTGAAAAAATAAGAAGACCCATGGAAAAAATAGGTAAAAAAATTACTATTGTTTTATGGGTCCTGGTTATTGTATCGGTTATACTCATTGTTTCGTTGATGGCAAATATCAACCCAAGCAATGATCAAGATCCTGCAATGTTAAGTTGGATTAACGCAAATCTTATTTGGGTCTATATTCTTGGTATTATTGCTGCTGGTCTTGCAGTATTATTTGCAATATACCATACTGTATCAGACAAACAAGCAGCAAAGGGAGGATTAATATCTCTGGCATTCTTAGGTGGAGTTGCCTTGATATCTTATCTGTCGGCTTCTCCTGAGATTCCTCAGTTTCTTGGGGTTGATAAATTCATTGCTGCCGGTTTAAACGGTCAGACCATGAAATTTGTAGATACTGGTTTAATTGCATTGTATATAATGCTTGCAATTTCAATATTGGGATTCATAGTAGGCCCAATTATACGTATTGTCAGGAAATAAAATCGTAGGATAAAACAGGAAATTAGTTATGAGTAAAAAAATGCCTGAAGTACCGGCAGCATCATTGGCTGATATTGCTTTTATGTTGCTTATATTTTTCCTGGTAACAACTACGATGGATGTGGACAGTGGCCTTGAAAGAAGGCTTCCGCAATGGGTTGACCAACCTCTGGACGAAGAAGTTGATGTTAAGGAGCGTAACGTTTTTGTTGTGCTGGTTAACAGAAATAACGACCTCTTGGTGGAAAATGAATGGACTAATATTAGTGAACTGCGTGAAAAGGCAAAGGAGTTTATGGCTAACCCTGCCGATGATGAAAGTTTACCAGAAAAGGAACCTAAAGAAATACCTTTCTTCGGAGAGGTTATGGTAACCAAAGGGGTTATCTCTTTAAGTAATGACCTTGATACAAAATATGGAACATACATTGCTGTTCAAAATGAGTTAGTTGCTGCCATTAATGAACTAAGGGACGAATTGGCGAAAAGTAAATTTCAGAAATCATACAATGATTTGGACAAAGAACAACAAGATGCTATTCGCGATATTTATCCTTCAAGGATATCTGAAGCTGAATCGAGAAAACGAAAATAGGAGGGAAAAACTATGAGTAAATTTAGAAAAAACGATAATAAGGAATTACCTCCAATTTCAACGGCTTCGTTACCTGACATTGTTTTTATGTTGCTTTTCTTTTTTATGGTTACTACAACCATGCGCGAAGTAACATTAAATGTAAAGATTAAACTTCCAAATGCTACAGAACTAAGCAAATTGGAAAAAAAATCGTTGGTAAGTTATATTTACATTGGTGAACCATTAAGGCAATATCAAGCAAAATTTGGAGTTGCTCCACGTATCCAGCTTAACGACCAATTCGCTAATGTTTCAGATATCAGTAATTTTGTTATTGCTGAGAGAGAAGCAAGAGATGAGGCTGAAAGGCCAATGATGATTACTTCTTTGAAAGTAGATGAAAATACCAAAATGGGTATAGTTGCAGATGTTAAGCAGGAATTGCGTAAAGCGGCTGCATTACACATTAATTATTCATCGAGAAAAGCAAAATAATAATTTGAGTTATACTTAAACTTATATAAAAAAAGGGAAGCGAAAGCTTCCCTTTTTTTATGGCCCGAATCAACGGGTTATTTCTTTTCCCTTAAGTCGAGTTTCAACTGTAATTCATTTAATTGCTCCTGTGCAATTGGCGCAGGAGAATCATTCATAACATCGCGCCCGGAGTTGTTTTTCGGGAATGCAATCACATCTCTGATTGAATCCAACCCAGCAAACATCGAAACAAGTCTGTCGAATCCAAAAGCAATTCCGGCATGAGGTGGTGCCCCGTATTTAAATGCGTTCATTAGAAACCCAAACTGTGCCTGCGCTTGCTCTGGTGTAAAACCTAATTTGTCGAACATTCTGGCCTGCAACTCTGAATTGAAAATTCTCACCGAACCTCCGCCAATTTCAACGCCGTTTATTACTAAATCGTAAGCATTTGCACGCACTTTTCCCGGCTCGGTATCCAACATCGGTATATCTTCGGGTTTTGGCGATGTAAACGGGTGGTGCATTGCACTATATCGCTGGGTTTCTTCGTTCCATTCCAGCAACGGAAAATCAACAACCCAAAGTGGTTTGAAAGTACCTTTTTTCCGAAGCCCCAATTGGTTACCCATTTCCAACCGTAATTCCCCAAGTGCTTTTAAAGTTTGTTCTTTTTCGCCTGTCATTATAAAAATCAGGTCACCGGGTTTGGCGCCAATCATATTACTCCACTGACTTAAATCATCCTGTGAGTAAAATTTATCAACCGATGATTTGAAACTCCCATCTGCATTCCACTTTACATATATTAATCCTTTGGCACCAATTTGAGGGCGTTTTACCCAATTGGTCAGGTCGTCAATTTGTTTGCGTGTATATTCACTGCACCCTGTTGCGCAAATGGCACCAATAAATTCAGAGCCGTCGATAACGCTAAAACCTTTACCTTTTGCCACTTCCGTAATATCGCTGATTAGCATTTCGAAACGAATGTCAGGTTTGTCGCTGCCATATTTCTCCATTGCCTCAGAGTAGGGCATCCATGGAAAATCCTGTATTTCAATATTTAAAACTTCCTTAAACATGTGTTTTGTTAAACCTTCGAACATTTCCAGTACATCTTTCTGTTCAACAAACGACATTTCGCAATCGATTTGAGTAAATTCGGGTTGGCGGTCGGCACGCAAATCTTCATCCCTGAAACACTTAACTATCTGGTAATATTTGTCGAATCCGGCTACCATCAGTAATTGTTTGAAGATTTGCGGTGATTGTGGCAAAGCATAAAACTCGCCAGGATTCATTCTCGAAGGAACAACAAAATCCCTTGCACCTTCAGGTGTCGATTTTATGAGAACGGGTGTTTCTGTTTCAATAAAATCCCTTGCATTTAAATAACTGCGCACAGCATGAGCCATTTTCGAACGCAAAATCAGGTTGTCGCGGACTGAACTTCTGCGTAAATCAAGATAACGATATTTCATGCGTAAATCGTCACCACCATCGGTATCTTCCTGTATGGTAAAAGGCGGTACCAGCGAAGGACTTAAAACTTTGATTTCGGTGAGAGCAATTTCAATTTCGCCTGTCGGGATATTATTGTTTTTACTGGAACGTTCGCGAACTGCACCTTTTGCCTGAATTACGAACTCTCTTCCCAGCTTACTCAACTGTTCAACAACCGATTCGTTTGTGTTTTCGTCGATTACCAATTGAGTAATTCCATACCGGTCGCGCAAATCAATAAACGACATTCCTCCAAAATCGCGGATGGTTTGTATCCAACCTGAAAGTGTTACAACTGTATTTAAATTAGCGATTCGAAGTTCGCCGCAAGTGTGAGTTCTGTACATGTTATTTTTATTTGAATTGGTTGCGAAAATAAGAAGATTTTAGCAATTTCATCTCCTCAAAATCAATGCATTTTAGAACAAATATGATAGAGCCTTTTAGTGATGAATATTTTATGAAAAAAGCATTTTCTGAAGCGCTTCAGGCTTTTGAAGAAGGGGAAATTCCGGTTGGTGCTGTTGTTGTTGCCAATGGAAAAATAATTGCCAGGGCACATAATTTAACCGAGACACTGAATGATGTTACGGCTCATGCTGAAATGCAGGCAATTACTGCAGCTTCCAATTTGTTGGGTGGAAAATATCTGAACGACTGCGTATTATATGTTACTGTTGAACCATGTGTAATGTGTGCAGGTGCGTTGGGTTGGTCGCAGATTGGTAAAATTGTTTATGGTGCTCCTGATGAAAAAAGGGGTTTCAAAAAATTTGCCCCAAAAGCTTTGCATCCAAAAACCGAAATTATTGGTGGTGTTTTGGAAATTGAATGTATCGAATTGCTCCAGGAATTTTTCAGGAATAAAAGATAGCAGAATTTATTATGCTGAATTCTGTCAAATTCAATCTATTTCTTTTACAGTAAATCCTGCTGTTTTTAAATCTTCCCAAAATCCGGGATATGACTTTGTAATTACCATCGGATCATTGATTTTCAGGCTTAATCCAGACAGCGCAATTGGTGCAAAAGCCAGTGCCATGCGATGATCGTGGTAGGTTTCAATCACAGGATTTTCAATATGAATATTCTGGTTTATTTTACCGTCCCAGGCCAGTTCTCCTTCGTTGGGTTCGGTCAGTTCTGCACCAAATTTTGCCATTTCGTTTTGTAAAGCCGAAATTCGATCTGTTTCTTTTATTTTAAGTGTTTTCAAACCCGAAAAAAGAAATGGAATTTTCTTTGCAACACACAAACATGCCATGGTTTGTGCTACATCTGGATTTTCAATAAAGTCGTGAATCAATTTTTCGGGTGATGAATTTTCTTTCTTCGAAAGTAAAACACCGTCGGTTTTTTGTGTCGAAATCACGCCAAATTGTACAAACCAATCTGCAATATTTGCATCGCCCTGTAAACTTGCGAGTTGAAGATTTTTTAGTAGAATTTCACCTGAATTGCACAGTGACAATATTTCATACCAGTACGAAGCCCCTGACCAGTCGGCTTCAACAGTAAAATCGCGGGGTAAGTAATTTTGCTGCGGCACCGTAATTTCATTTTCTTCCCAACGATACTGAATTCCAAACTTCGCCATTAACTTTAATGTAAGATCAATATAAGAACGCGAGGTAATTTCACCTTTCAATTTTAAGGTCAATCCGTTTTCTATTGTTGGAGCGATTAACAACAACGCAGAAATATACTGGCTCGAAACGCTGCCATCCAGCTCAATCGTTTTTCCGATCAGGCGCGAACCAAGTATTTTCAGTGGAGGGAAACCATCATTTTTGATATATTCAATCTGCCCTCCAAGTGAGTTTAACGCATCTACCAATATCGAAATTGGGCGTTGCTGCATTCTCTCCGAACCGGTAACTTCCCATTCACCAACAATTTTTGCCAGAAAGGCAGTTAAAAAGCGCATGGCAGTTCCGGCGTGACCAATATCGAATTTATTGTTGTTTGAGTTGAGTGCTGCCGATAAAACTTTGGTGTCGTCGCTGTCAGATAGATTTAGCAATGGATACGGACTATAACTTAACGCATTGATAATTAATGCCCTGTTACTGATGCTTTTTGAAGAAGGCAGGTTGATGGTTGCCTTTATATTTCTCTCTTTAATTGAAATCCCGTAAATCATAAAAATACCTTTTACAGATTAACGTAATAAACCAGCGATTCATAAATCAAATCTCTTTCGCAATTTTGGTTGATTTCTATTTTTCCAATTTCAGAAAGTAAAGTGAAATTGATTCTTCCAGCTTCATTTTTTTTGTCGTGAGTCATGAGTTCGAAAAGCGAATTAAAATCATTTTCGGAAATCTGGAATTTGCCATATAACTTTATCAGCCAATTTGTTAGGTTTTGGAAATCATTCACCGGAAAATTGCATTTTTTCACCGAAAGGAAAAGTTCGGTAATCATTCCGTATGCAACTGCATGTCCGTGCTGAATTGGCCGGTTTTGCTCCCATGCATAACTTTCAAATGCGTGGCCAATGGTATGGCCAAAGTTTAGGGCTTTTCTTATGTTATTTTCAGTTGGGTCGTTGGCTACAAAATATTCCTTCACATTTACCGAGTGCCTGATCATTTCCTGCAAATGGTCGTAATCAATGTTTTCCAAATCAAATATCTCCAATTCAGTCAAATGTTCCGGACTGTAAATCAGACCGTGTTTTATCATTTCAGCAAATCCCGAAATAAAATTTTCAGAATCGATGGTTTTTAAAAAATCGGTATTAATAATTACTGCTACCGGTTCTTTAAAAGTGCCAATTTCGTTTTTAAAACCGCCAAAATTAATACCGGTTTTGCCACCAACCGAGGCATCAACCTGCGAAAGCAGGGTTGTGGGAACATTCAGAAAATCGATGCCACGTTTAAATGTGGTGGCAGCAAAACCTGCCAAATCAGTTAACATACCTCCGCCAATATTGATAAGTAACGATTTGCGGTCGCCTCCGTTTTTAGAGAGAAATTCCCAGATTTTTGCAACCGATTCAATTTTTTTATTATTCTCTCCGGCAGGAATTACAACCTTTTTTATACCCTTCGATATTAAAAAATCATCGAATTTAGTCACCCAAATTTCGTTTACTGTATCTTCTGTAGCTAAAAAAACCTTTCCGGGAGTATATTTTTCAATCCAATTTAAAAGTTCCTGCTGAGGATACCGGCTGTAGATTATTTTTGCACAAATTTTTGAATTTCCCATTGATTGCTGTTAAATTGCGGTAAAGTTAAAATAAAATTGGTTTTGAGAATTTGAAATCATTTTTGGCAGTATTTTATCGGAAATTTAATAAACACAATGAGAATTAATAATAAGAAAAGGACGGTTGTAATTAAACGAATATTTTTTTTGGTAAGTGTGGTCTTAGCCATTGTTGCATTGTTGTTGTTTCTTTTCGATTTTTTAGCTTTGGCGTTAACCAGCATTGGCGTGTTCTCATTGTGGTATCTCTATTTTCATGTTGCCGATTACCAATTTATTGAGTTTAGTGACGACAACAACAGGATTGTGCTTCGCTATTATAAAGTTGTAAGTTTGGGTAGTCCCCGTTTTAATGAAATTGAATTTCCTCAGCAGGTTTTAAAAAAGGCTTTTTTTGATAACTCGATTTTTGGAAAAATGTCGGATGTTACGCTAGTTGTTAAAACAAAACGCGGAATTGCTGAATATCCTTCAGTAAGTTTGTCCGCAGTTAATTTTGAAGACCGGAAAAAAATAGCACATTCACTTAACGAACTTTTATCTTATTTGAAATAATGTTCCCCTTGAAATGGACGAAAAACTTCTTTACAAAATAGCCTTATCAATAATTCCAGGAATTGGTGGAGTACTTGCACGAAACATTGTTGCATATGTTGGTAGTGTTGAAGCTGTTTTTTCAGAATCGTTAAAATCACTTCAAAAAATTCCTGGTATTGGTGAGATTAACGCGCACAGAATCAAAGACAAAGATGTTCTTAAAAATGCTGAAAAAGAACTTCGTTTTGTCGAAAAGAATGAAATTGACGTGATGTTTTACACCGATAAAAGCTTTCCCCGTCGCCTGAAAACCTGTGTTGACGCACCTGTTCTGATTTATACAAAAGGCAGTTTAAATTTGAACGAACAACGAATTGTAAGTATTGTCGGAACCCGGAATGCCACCAGTTACGGCAAACAAATTTGTGATGAATTAATTCAAAAATTCTCAGAACGAAACTATAAAGTTCTGGTTGTTAGCGGACTGGCTTATGGGATAGATATTCAGGCGCACAAATCGGCACTAAAATACAATGTACCAACAGCCGGAGTGATTGCTCACGGATTAGACAAAATATATCCATCGTTACATAACGAAACGGCCAGGAAAATGCAAGAAGATGGGGGACTTGTATCCGATTTTCCAAGCGGAACAAAAATAGATCCTTCCAATTTTATTCGACGGAACCGCATAATTGCCGGCCTAGCCGACGCAACAATCGTTGTGGAGTCGGCATCAAAAGGTGGCGCATTAATTACAGCCGACATTGCATCGTCTTATAACCGCGATGTGTTTGCTTTTCCTGGTCGGGCTGGCGATATATATTCAAAAGGTTGTAACCAGCTAATTCGCAACAGTGGAGCTAACCTGATTGAAAATATCGACGATTTGGAATTTTTTATGGGGTGGGAGCAACCCTCAAAAAACAAGGTTGTGCAATCGAGTTTGTTTGTTGAATTAACTGCCGATGAAGAAAGAATTGTGACTCTTTTGCGCGAAAATGACGAGATGTTTATCGATCAGATTTCGTCGGAATTAACACTACCGGTAAGTCGTGTATCGGCTATGTTGTTGACACTTGAGTTTAAAAATGTGTTGGTTGCAATGCCCGGTAAAATGTATAAATTGAAGTAATCAATTGATTTTCCTATTTTTGCGCCATGAAACAGACATTCGAAGACTTAAAAATAGCCAAAGTTCTGCTAAAAACGTTGGATGATATTGGCTTTGTAGAACCAACTCCGGTTCAGTTGGAAGCCATTCCCAAAATAAATTCAGGAGAAAATGTGGTTGGAGTTGCTCAAACCGGTACCGGGAAAACCGCCGCTTATTTACTGCCCCTGTTAACAAAACTCAAAAAAGCTGAAGGACACGATCCCCGAGTGGTAATTATTGTTCCCACGCGCGAACTTGCAATCCAGGTTGGTGAGGATGTCGAGGAATTAACGACACTTTCAGATATTCGGCATGCAGCAGTTTTTGGTGGAATTGGTTGGACAAAACATGCTGCACTTATTGAACCGGGTTGCGATATCTTAATTGCAACGCCAGGTAGAATGTGGGAATTGTACAGGGGAGGTTCTCTGTCGCTTAAAAAAGTAAAATATTTAGTTATCGACGAAGCAGACCGAATGTTGGATATGGGTTTTATTCCACAATTAAAACAATTGATGGAAGTGATTCCTCATAAACGTCAAAATCTGCTTTTTTCGGCCACATTTAACGAAAATGTGGAGAAAATGGCAGAGGAATTCTTGGATCATTTCGAGAAAGTTGAAGTTACTCCGTCGGCAACAACCGTTGAATTGGTTACGCAAAAAGCATACAGAGTGCCTAATTACCGAACAAAACTTAATCTGATACAGTATCTTTTGGAAGATGAAGAAACATTTTCGCGGGTAATTATTTTTGTGAAAACAAAAGAACACGCCGAAGAAGTTTTCAAAGTAATTAAACGAAAAGCAGAAGGCGAAAAACGAATTTTACATTCGAATAAATGACAAAATACACGAATCAACGCGATAAATGCTTTTAAGAATGGCGAGATCCGGATATTGATTTCTACCGATGTTTCAGCCCGCGGCCTGGATGCAAGTATGGTAAGTCATGTTATCAATTTCGACCTTCCATCGAGTTACGAGGATTATGTGCACCGCA
>DATITY010000192.1:0-5863 GCA_035467235.1 Draconibacterium sp.
TGCCCTAATCCTTAAATCGGCAGTAGCAAAACCGTTGAGAATTTCAGCCATACTTTTTCCTCCAATTTTACCAGGTAGATTATCCCAACGTCTCAAGTCGAAGAAACGCATTCCTTGTGCAGCAAATTCAAGCCGAATCTCCCATTGTACAGCATTCATTGCATTATCCTTATTTGCAAACGAGGTATAATTTCCAATTTTGTAATTAGAGGCGGGTTGTGTCCAGTCAATGAACTTACTGATAATCTTAATGTTATATAAAAAAGGGGCTATCTAACCATAAGATAACCCCATTTTACATTTTTAGTTTAGATAGACTTAAAGTCTGAAAAGATAACTTATTAATAAGAATTTCTTTTTTTTCATTTTTAATACACAAAATTAAACTAAAATAAACTGAATTACTAATGAATGTTAAAACTTGAATATATGTTAAAAAGCATTTATCACAATACAAAATATGCTTTAGAAAATCAAATTATTAGAAATATCCGCCTCATATCCAATTAACAATTAATTTTAATGAATATAAATTTATCTGGTTTAAACCTTTTAATCAAAAACATATTATACTTGCATAGTTCAAAAAAAGAAATTTTATGAAAGTAATTTTTTATTGGGTTTTAGCAGTTCTTATCACTTTTGCCGCTATTATTTACCAGCGTAAAACAGGACCAACTTATGACAAGAAAGTCAAAATTACCATTGATAATCAGGAGTATAAATTTAAACTGATTCGCAGTCACGGCGGAACAACCGATTGTACGATAGAACTAACCATACCCGACCAGGGAGTAGAAGGAGTTCTGGCATACAAAAAGTACCCAACCCGCGACGAATGGACAGAAGTTGCTTTTACACGGCAGAATGATGTTATTACAGCATCGCTCCCCAATTTGCCGCCTGCCGGAAAATATGAATATAAAGTAACATTGAAAAAAGGGGAACAAAATTTTGATTTGACTGAAGGAAAATCTGTTGTGATTCGCTTTAAAGGAGAAGTTCCGGGATTTATACTAATTCCGCATATTATACTGATGTTTTTTGCTATGTTTCTTGGAAATGTTGCCGGAATAATGGCACTTTTTAAACATTCAAAATATCGCTTTTACGGTATCTTAACAGTAATATTTCTTTTCATTGGGGGAATGATATTGGGTCCGCTCGTTCAACTGTATGCCTTTGGAGAATTGTGGGCAGGTATACCCTTTGCCTGGGATTTAACCGATAACAAAACATTGTTTGCATTTTTGTTTTGGCTACTTGCGTTTATCATGAACCGTAAAAAAGAACGACCTGTCTATACCGTCGTCGCCTCTGTTGTGATGTTAATTGTTTATTCAATTCCACATAGCATGTATGGCTCACAACTCGACCCAGAAACCGGGAAAGTTATTCAGGGATGGATACAGCTTTTTTTGTAAATGTGACAATACGAAAATATTAGGTATTGAGAATATTGAACTGTTCTTTCTGTTTTATAAATTCAGAAAGAACTTTTTTTTATTGGTGTTAAGATCCTGTTTTCGTCACTTTTTTTCGATAATTTTTAATTTTGGCATCAATCAGAAAACGTGTCACGACTGTGTTTTTCATTTTTCGTTGGTTTACTTTCTTGTTGCCATCATCCTAATAATACCCCGATTCAATTTTACGCACTATCTCTTCGAGCATTTTGTCCTCATCTTCAGGACTGTAACCGTCTTTTAAATTATTTTTGAAAATCCTGGCAATTCCCTGCCAGAACATGGCACTTACATCGCCCCTGAAATCCTTGATAATACTGTAAGCAGTTCTGTTGGTTTCGCGGTTAATTAGTTTTAAAAGCATTTTTCCATCCGAAATCGACCATTTTTTCAACTCTTCCTTGTGTTTATCGAGCAATTCCTTTTCCAGATTTTTCATCAGTTTTCTACGTTCGCGCTGACTGTCGAGTGCATAATACTGCGGTTCGTATTTTTCCAAAAGCAACCGGGCTTCGACTGCCACCGGATATACTTTTCTAACCTTGGCAACATACTTTGAGTAATTCTGCTGTTGTTTTTTACTGGAAAATTTACGTTCAGGAAAAACCCAGATTTCCTTCACCTGAATCTGAATGATGGTATCGTTTCCAACAACCGTTCCCATAACATAATGCCCGGAATCGGTTACCTGTGATTTCGCGCAATGCGCTAAAATCAGGAAAAACAATAATATGGTTAGACTCCTTTTCAAGCTGTACTTTTGATGTTGTAAAATTAGAACGAATAATTCATTCGGCAATTATGAGTGGTGCAAAGTTTATATCTTTGAAATCTGAAGTAAAAAAACTAAAAAACCGATTCTATATGAAGACCTGTATCAATTCTGAATTTGGAAAACTGGAAGGAGTAATTATTCATCAGCCGGGTTCTGAGGTGGAAAACATGACTCCCGAAAACGCAGAACGGGCGCTTTACAGCGATATTTTAAATCTTTCGATAGCTTCCAAAGAGTTTGCGCAGTTGGAAGGAGTTTTAAAATCGGTTACTTCTGTGTTTTATGTAAAAAAACTGTTGTCCGATATTTTGGGTAATGAAAGTGTGAAAATGAATCTGTTAAAAGAGATATGCAACAGCGAAGGTAATGTGTGCAATCCTTTTAAACTGGCCGAAAACAAGGCTGTAAATCTTGCAAATTTATTAATTGAAGGTGTGGTACTCGAGAAAAATAACCTCACCAATTATTTAAGTAACGAGCGGTTTTTACTTCGTCCGTTGCACAACCTTTTTTTTACACGCGACCCGGCAATGGGAATGAACGACCAAATGTTAATTGGTAAAATGGCCAATCCGGTTCGCGAAAGGGAAACTTTAATAATGGAAGCCATTTTTAATAACCATCCTGCTTTTGAAACCAGCACTTTAAATCCGGCAAAACCAAAATCCGGAATAGCTGTAAATCCGAAATCAACTTTGGAAGGGGGTGATTTTCAGGTAGCACGGGAAAATGTTTTTGTAATTGGCACCGGCGTTAGAACCAGTACTCAGGGAATTGATTTTATAATTGAAAACATTAAACAACTGAAATCTGAAACACAGCATATTATCGTTCAGGAACTTCCGTCAACGCCCGAATCGTTTATTCATCTCGACATGGTTTTTACCTTTTTAAATACCGATTCATGCATGATTTACGAGCCGGTAATCACCAAAATGAACAGGTTGAGAACCATTCACATTCAGATTAAAAACCGGAAAGTGACCAAAATCGAGGAGAATCCAAATATTTTGGCGGCCCTGCAAAAAGTGGGAATCGATTTAAAACCCGTTTTTTGTGGCAGTAAAACCGATTCGTGGATTCAGGAGCGCGAACAGTGGCACAGCGGCGCCAACTTTTTTGCTTTTGCACCCGGTAAAGTAATTGGTTACGAGCGCAACAGTCACACTATCGACGAATTGAATAATAACGGTTTTGAAGTTTTAAAAGCCAGCGATGTTATTGAAGGAAAAATTTCGGTTGACGATTATAAAAAATGTGTGGTGCTGATTGCCGGCTCTGAACTTGCCCGCGGCGGTGGAGGGGCAAGGTGCATGACAATGCCGGTGAGAAGAAGTGAAATAAATTGGTAAATTAATGTTTAAGCGATGGTACAAAATAAGAAAATAACTATTCAAGGATCAGAGATATCGGTTATTTCTCAAAAGCATGAAGATTATATTTCTCTTACGGATATGGCAAGAAGCCAAATGCAGGAAGCAGTTATAATAAAATGGCTCAGCTTAAAAAGTACGATTGAGTACCTTGGAGAATGGGAAATCTTATATAATCCTGATTTTAATTATACCGAATTCGGTACAATTAAAAATGCTTCCGGTTCTAATAATTTTGTGCTTTCGGCAAAACATTGGATTGAGAATACTGGTGCAATTGGAATTAATGCAAAGGCAGGAAGATATGGTGGAACTTATGCACATAAAGATATTGCCTTTCATTTTGGAATGTGGATAAGTCCAAAATTTCAGTTACTGCTTGTAAAAGAATACCAACGCCTCAAAACTGATGAAAACGACAGGTTAAAACTTGAATGGAACCTCCAAAGAACTCTTGCCAAAGTAAATTACCACATTCATACGGACGCAATTAAAGAGAATCTTATTCCAGCAGAATTAACCAAAACTCAAATCACGTTTATTTATGCCAACGAAGCCGATTTGCTTAATGTGGCATTATTTGGTAAAACTGCACTGCAATGGAGGGGTGAGAATCCCGATTCGAAAGGAAACATAAGGGATTCAGCAAGAATTGAACAGTTGGTAGTTCTTTCGAATATGGAAAGTATTAATGCAGTTTTAATAAGACAAGGGTTACCGCAATCAGAGCGTTTAGTTCAGTTAAATAAAATTGCAATTGCTCAAATGACTTCGCTCGTAAACGCAAAAGGTCTGAAATCTATTCATAAATTAACTTCCGGTTCAAACTAGAGAAATGCGAAAACTCAGAAATCCCGAATTAAACCGGCTCACACCCGAAGCCTACAAACAGGCGACGAAACTTCCTTTGGTAGTGGTGCTCGATAATATCCGAAGTTGTAATAACATCGGTTCGGTATTTCGCACATCGGATGCTTTACTTATCGAAAAAGTTTATTTGTGTGGAATAACAGCCACTCCCCCCAATGCCGAAATTCACAAAACAGCGCTCGATGCTGAAAAAACGGTGGAGTGGGAGTACCTCGAAAAAACCGAAGATGCAGTTAACTACCTTCAAAACAAAGGTTATAAAGTTTATGCCATCGAACAGGTTGAGAACAGCATTTTGTTACCTGATTTTTTCCCGGCTGCCGGTGAAAAAGTGGCAGTTGTTTTTGGAAACGAAGTAAAAGGAGTGCAGCAGAAAGTTGTGAATATTTGCGATGGAAGCATTGAAATTCCCCAGTTTGGTACGAAACACTCTTTTAATGTTTCGGTTAGTGCCGGAATTGTTCTGTGGGAAATTTTCAGAAAAGTTCAAAATAAATAACCATGAACACCCCGAAAATAATACCGGAAGAGTTCCTTCAATACATTTGGGAAAACCGACTTTTTATTGAGGAAAACGTACAAACAGTAACTGGAGAAAAGCTTGAAATAATTAATGCCGGAAAACGAAATACTGATTCGGGGCCCGATTTTTTTAATGCCAAAATTAAAATCGGCGATACAATCTGGGTCGGGAACATCGAGATTCATAAAAATGCAAGCGATTGGATAAAACACAATCATCAGTCAGACAAGGCTTATAACAACGTTATTCTGCATGTAGTTGAAAACAATGACCAACCAACCATGAGAAGTATTACGGAAGAAATTCCGACACTGATTTTAAAATATCCTGAACAATTAAAAATCAACTATCAGAGTTTGCTCGACGCCAAAACCTGGATTGCCTGCCAAAACCAGTTTCATAAAATTGATCCAATTGTTTTGCAACTTGGATTTAACCGGTTAATGATTGAACGTCTTGAAGACAAAACAGCAGAGATATTAACCCGGCTGCAAGCCAATAACAACGACTGGAATGCCACTTTTTACCAGATGCTTGCACGGATGTTTGGATTTAAAGTAAATGCTGTTCCGTTCGAACTATTGGCAAAGTCGCTGCCATTGGAAATTCTGGCCAAACACAAAGGCAATGTTTTTCAGTTGGAAGCCCTGCTTTTTGGAAATTCGGGATTATTAAACGACCAACTGTTAGGCGATGATTATTACATCAATCTCAGAGATGAATATTCTTTTTTATATAAAAAATACCAACTCAAGGGAATTGAAAGTCATTTGTGGAAATTTATGCGTTTACATCCGGGAAATTTTCCAACCCTCCGGATTTCGCAGCTGGCAGCATTAATTCACCGTTCGCATGG
>DATITY010000193.1:0-4375 GCA_035467235.1 Draconibacterium sp.
TGCATTGCGCGAAGTAGCTGAAGAATGTGGAATTAAAGGACATCAGATTATCAAAAAACTGCCTTCCACCTTTCATATTTATCAATCACCATATCATGATACTTTCGGGCAATGGATTTTAAAAGAAACACACTGGTTTGAAATGAGTTATACAAAACTTGAAAACGGTACACCTCAAACCAACGAAAACATATCAGAAATAAGATGGTTTGAAAAAAATGGTCTGGATGATGTTTTGGCAAATACTTACGGAAATTTGAAACCGGTGATTTTAATTTATCGTGTTTAAAATCTTCAACTAATATTTCACCGATAAACTTTCAAGATAACTCAAACCCATTCTCATCTCACCGTAACTGACTTCATCGCCAAAAAATGTTTTTGCCTCACTGAAACTTTTATTTTCGGCAGTTTTGAAATAGGCAGTTATTTTTTCGAGTTTCTCCGGGTTTAAAAATTGTTTAACATCTATTTTGCCCAACCCTACATAATGTGCCAGATGATTTTCAATGGTGTTTAGCGTTAAAGCCCGTTCTTTAGCAATTTCAGCAACAGTTTTGCCCGATTTGAAAAATTCAAAACTTACTTTTTTTGTATCAGGTTTTGGTTCTTTCTCTTTCTTTTTATGAACCTCTTTTAACGGAATCTCTCCTTTTTCAATGTTGTTTTCATCGCAGTAATGCTGAATCATCTGAAGAATATCGGTGCCAAACTGTTCTATCTTTTTTGCACCCATTCCATTAATCAATTGCAAAGTTGCAGAATCGGTTGGCAGGTAATTCACAAATTCAATCAAAGCTTTTTGTGAGAAAACCATGTACACGGGAATTCCCAATTCGGCAGATTTCTCATAGCGCCACGAACGTAGCAGAGAATACAACAGTGGATGTGGAATGTGATCGGGACTGAATACTTCTTGTGCCTTTTGTTTTTTTCTTGTTGGTTTTTCCGTTTCGATAATTGCTTTTGCACGGGCATCCAACAACTCTGTTACATTGAAACCATTTTTACAAACTTCAAATCCAGCCAGTTTTGAGTCGGCATCTTCCAACAGCCGTGAAGCAGAGTTGTTGATTTGTTTGCGCAGTGTTTTATTATCCACATCCAAATCGGCTTTTGCCAATCCATCAATAATTACTGTTTTTACTTTGTCCGCAAAATAACCGGATGCTTTCGAAATCCTCTCCTGTAATCTGGTATTTTTCTCAACATCAGGCTGAACCTCTAAAAGCTGATTGATTTGATTTTGAAATTTTTCTGCAACTTCCAGCAACTCGGTAATAAAAACTCCCTGAATTTTATGGAAATGCTGAATCAAAATCTCAGGAACAGCGGAAGTATTTTCCTGCATCAGTTTAATTAACGAATTCAACAGATATGAACTTAAATTAAATCGGAAAAGTTCCATCAGCATTTCGTGCTGATACGCCAGTTTTGCCTCTGTCAATTCCTTTTCTCCGGGTTGATTTTCCTCCACTTTTTGAATAAAACCACTCACTGTTCCATCGTTGATAATGCTGCGGTTCGAAATGGGCGTACTCAAAACCATGCCTTCCAAAGTTTTACATCGACTGAGAGCCACATAAACCTGGCCGTGTGCAAATGATGCTTCGGCGTCGATTATTGCCCTTTCGAAAGTCAATCCCTGGCTTTTGTGTATGGTAATTGCCCACGCCAGTTTTAAAGGAATCTGGCTGAAAGAACCTTCCACTTCCTCCCTGATTTCAGCGGTATTTTCATTAATGGAATATTTTATGTTTTCCCAAATCAGAGGGGTAACTTCAATTTCGTCGTCTTCACCCGGGCAACGCACAAAAACAGTGTCGTCTTCAATATCAGTAATTTTACCAATCTTCCCGTTGTAAAAAAGCTTTTCAGGAGAAGGATCGTTTTTTACAAACATCACCTGTGCACCAATTTTCAGTTTCAAATCCAAATCGGTTGGGTATGAATAATCTGGAAATTTACCATCGATTTTTGCTGTAAAAACCTGTGCTTTTGCAGAAATCAACCTCAGTTTTGAATCGTTTATCCGGTCGGCCTGAACATTGTGCGTGCAAAGCGTAATGTATCCTTCCTCATCGGTGGGTTGAAAACCTGGCAAATACCTCTTGTTTAGAATGGCTACCGCTTCCTGGTCAAGCTTTTTATCGCGCACTTTGTTGAGTACAGAAATAAACAAATCATCCTGCTGACGAAAAACATGTTTAAGTTCGATGCTTACAAACGATGTTTCGCGCAGGACTTTACTGCTAAAGAAATAAACCGTTTCATACTCCCTTTTCAGCAAATCCCACTCTTCATTTTTCACTACCGGCGCCAGTTGCTGCAAATCGCCAATCATTAAAACCTGGGCACCGCCAAATGGTTTGTTCCGGTTTTTAAAGCGGCGCAAAACCCTGTCAACCGCATCGAGAATATCTGCGCGAACCATGCTGATTTCGTCAAATACAAGCAAATCGAGACTGCGGATGATATTGATTTTTTCGCGGTTAAAACGCATTTGCCCGGTTTGTTCGCGCTCAATGCCAATTTGCGGAGCAAATGATAACTGGAAAAACGAGTGAATCGTAACGCCACCCGCGTTAATAGCTGCAACTCCGGTTGGTGCAACCACAATCATTCGTTTGGGTGATTTTTCTTTCAAACTTTTCAGAAAAGTTGTTTTTCCCGTTCCCGCTTTACCGGTTAAAAATATATTTTGTCCTGTGCACCTGACAAAGTTGAAGGCGAGTTCGAGTTGCTTGTTGGTTTGCATGATTATTTGGTATTTATTGGCCTTTTGAGTTGTTGCATTTTTTGCAACAGTTTAGAAATTCACTTTAACATTTTTCAGTACAAAAAGAAATTGTTCAATTTAACAACTTTTTATTTGATTTCAAAACCGTGTTTCCACTGGGAATACCAAAAACAAAATGTACCACTATTTCTTTCAGGGTTCGGACAAATATTTGGCTACTGTCGGTATGAAAACATTTTAGGAAATCAACTCTTCAATAGCTCTTAATTCGATATCGGGTTGAGTTATTTCGAATTTAGCCTGCTTGTAAAAATGATTCCGCTTTTTTAGAGTTCCATCGATAAAAGCAACCAATTCTTCTCTCGATTTTCCCTTTATCAGTGGCCTTTCAGTTTTTGATTTTAGTAAACGGTCGGCTAAAATTGCCGGATCAATATTGAGATAAATGGTTTTGCCTGAATTGTTCATCAAATCGATATTATCGAAAAAACAGGGTGCACCGCCACCAGTTGCTATTACGATATCGCTGAATTCTGATAGTTCTTCAAGCGCTTTTCGTTCTTTATTTCTGAATTCAGCTTCTCCCTCTTCGGCAAAAATTTGTGGAATAGTTTTATGATTACGCATTTCGATGTAGTGATCCATATCGACAAACTGCAATTTCAAATGCTCTGAAAGCCTTCGCCCCAAAGTGGATTTGCCACTTCCCATATATCCGATTAAATAAATTCTCAAAACAGGCCCCCTTCCCAACCTTCCCCCAACGGGGGAAGTATTAAAAAACCAGTATTTCCAACTTTAAAATTTTTACTCAAGACACTAAACTTTAAACATTAACCTTAAACTTCGAACCTAAAATAAAGACATTTGGGTTGGGTCTGGTGCATCTTTTTTAGGCCTTTTTATTTCAAAAGGAATATCGTCGAAACTTAGTTTTTCTTCTGGTTCTGATGGTTCAATAATTTCCAGATCAATAACTTCATCCGGCTCCGGCTTGTCGTGTTCATCTTTTACGACGGGTTCAATTTCTGTGATATTTTCCACTTCGTAATTCGATAAACGTTTCCCCTTTGCTTTCCACGATTTAACACCAATAAATTCGGCCACTTCAATAATTTCGTTCTCACGGTCGGCATATTTACCGCCAAATTCAAGTTCCAGGCGTGGGTAACGAACCCATGTAACACTTACCAGTTTATTGTCGGGATGTTCGCCGATAAAACGGAACATCTTACCTTCCGAGTCCTCAATTTCAAATCGTTTCACATAATAAAATTGCTGCTCGGCATCGAAATACACCACCGACAAAACCTTGCCATTGTCAAATTTTTCAATGGTTAATATATCCGGTTCAAAATGGTTGCTTAAATCGTAATTGTACAGTTGATAATCGCCTTTTTTGTAAAGCACCAGAATTTTATCCTCGCCTGAAAATTCGCCCAGATATTTCCCGCGGTTATCGGCATTTAAGCGTAAAACATCCTCGTCGAACCAAATTTTGCGGCCACCCAAAGTTGAAAGTCCCTTTTCTTTCAAACTGATTTTATGAACTTCGAATTTAGTAAGCAGATTACCTATCGACTGGCGTCCTTTAATGGCAAGTTCGCCCATGTCAACCTCAAAAACCAGTTTTTT
>DATITY010000194.1:0-9619 GCA_035467235.1 Draconibacterium sp.
CAGGAAAAAGAACGAAAACGAATAGCGCAGGATTTGCACGATGAAGTTGGGGCAATGCTTTCGGTAGTGAAATTAAACGTCGGACGAATCGAAAAAAAGTCGGAAGAACCCGTTGCAAAAGAACTGGCTGCAGAAACAAAAACACATTTAGATGAAGTTATTAAACAGGTCCGTCGTATTTCGCGTTCTCTGTTACCGCCCTCGCTCGATAAGCTGGGTTTGTATTTTGCATTGGAGGAGCTGGCCAGTTGGGTTAATAAATCAGAACAATTAAAAATAGTCTGCTGGAAAAGCGGGGAGCAGTTTCGGTTTGACAATACGAAAGAATTAGCAGTTTTTAGAATTATTCAGGAATTACTTAATAATGCCATTAAACATTCGGGAGCCGATTTAATTGAAATCAATGCACGGTTTTCTATCAATTTTAATTTAATGATTTCAATTTCTGACAATGGAAAAGGATTTAATATTGAAGAGAAAATGAGTACCGGTTTGGGATTAAAGAACATGGAAAGCCGCACACAGATCATGAAAGCAAAGTTTAAAATGAAATCAACCCCGGGAAAAGGAACAACTGCCATCATTTACATTGATACAAAAACGTAGCTCATGCAAACGAAGAAAATAAAAGTTGTAATTGCCGACGACCACAAACTTTTCAGAAAAGGTATAATTGCGCTTTTGGAAGATTTCGATTTTATTGATGAAATTGAAGAGGCTTCGAATGGGGCTGAGTTACTCAAATTATTGGGAAATATGCAAATTTTACCTGATGTTATTTTACTCGACCTGAGAATGCCGGTGATGGATGGAGTTGAAGCACAGCAGAAAATCAGGATTTTATATCCTGAAATTAAGATCATTATTCTTACCATGGAAGATGATGAGCAGTACATTTTACATTTAATAAGTGAAGGAGTGAATGGTTATTTGCTTAAAAACGCCGATCCTGATGAAATGGAGAAAGCCATTTTAAAAGTGGTTGAAAAAGGGTATTATTTTTCTGATAATATTTCAATGCTGGTATTGCAGAACCTGAAAAAGCTGGAAAAAACCGATACCATCTTTAATCCCGATTTTACTGAACGCGAATTGCAGGTACTTGAACTAATTTGCAGAGAGTATTCGAACAGTGAAATTGCTGAAAATATGAATATTTCAATTCGCACCGCTGAAGGTTACCGACAGAAATTGATAGATAAATCAGGGGCAAAAAATATTGCCGGGCTGGTGATTCTGGCGTTGAAATATAACTGGGTATCCTTAAAATAAAAAAGGAATTCCTGCACGGAATTCCTTACATGGGCAATTCATCAGAACCTTGTTTAACAATCTTTATTTCCAAAGTGAGGAATAATGTTTTTTCGGGAATTTTGAACGGAAATCAGTATTTCTGTTAAAGATTCATTGTGTGGAGAAGAATTTCTTTTACAAAAAGTAGAATTGTGTCTATTATTTATCGAATTGTTCATGTTTTTCTTTTCAGTAATTTTATTCAAAGATCTGTAATTGAAGTACAGGGGAAAAGCGTGATTTACGCATTTTTATATACGTGATTTACGCATACAAAAAAAGCCGCCTCTCTGGTTAATCCCGGAAAGACGGCTTAATATTTTAATTTTCAGTATATTACTTCAAATTTGCCTGTGCGGCAGCAACGCGTGCAATTGGCACACGGTAAGGAGAGCAACTTACGTAGTCCATTCCAACACTGTCGCAGAACATTACCGATGATGGTTCACCACCGTGTTCACCGCAAATACCCACTTTCAGGTTTGGTTTTACGCTTCGGCCTTTTTCAACGCCGATTCTTACAACCTGTCCAACGCCTTCCTGATCCAAAATCTGGAACGGGTCGTTTTTCAGGATGCCTTTTTCAATGTAAACAGGTAAGAATTTACCGGCATCATCGCGTGAGTAACCGAATGTCATCTGCGTAAGGTCGTTTGTTCCGAATGAAAAGAATTCAGCTTCTTTTGCAATTAAATCGGCTGTAAGTGCAGCACGCGGAATCTCGATCATTGTTCCAACAAGATAATCGCATTTCGCTCCCTTTTCTTCGAAAACTTTTTTAGCCGTGGCATGAATAATATCGGCTTGCAGTTTATATTCCTTAACTGTACCAATCAGCGGAACCATAATTTCCGGACGGGCATCAACACCTTTTTTAACTAAATTAACAGCAGCTTCAATAATGGCACGCGCCTGCATTTCTGTAATTTCGGGATAAGTAATTCCCAAACGGCAGCCACGGTGTCCTAACATTGGGTTGAATTCATGCAAATCTTCAACCAATGCTTTCACTTTTTCAACCGAAATTCCCATTTCTTCAGCCATGATTTTTTGATTTGCTTCTTCGTGAGGAACAAATTCATGTAATGGTGGATCCAATAAACGAATGGTTACACCGTAACCGGCCATTGCTTCGAGAATTCCTTCGAAATCTTCGCGCTGGAACGGTAATAATTTATCCAAAGCTTTACGTCTTTCCGATTCCTCGGTGGCAAGTATCATTTCACGCATGGCTTTAATTCTTTCGCCTTCGAAAAACATGTGTTCTGTGCGACAAAGACCTATTCCTTGTGCGCCAAATTCGCGTGCAATTCTTGCATCAGCCGGTGAATCTGCGTTGGTGCGAACTTTCATGCGGGTAAAAGTATCAGCCCATTGCATTACTTTTCCAAAGTCGCCACTCATATCGGGATCCATTGTTGCAACTTTTCCTTCGTAAACTTCACCTGTCGATCCGTTTAACGAAATCCAGTCACCTTCGTGGAATTCTTTTTCTCCAATAGTCATTACGCGGGTTTTGTAATTGATTTTCACAGCACCTGCGCCCGACACACAACATTTACCCATTCCGCGTGCAACAACAGCAGCGTGAGAAGTCATACCGCCGCGGGCAGTTAAAATACCTTTGGCAATGTGCATTCCTTCAAGATCTTCAGGCGAAGTTTCAACACGCACCAAAACCGATGCAGGAAATTTTGCTGCCTCGTCAGCGAAGAAAACAACCTGTCCGGTTGCAGCACCCGGAGACGCCGGTAAACCTTTGGCCAAAACAGTGGCAGCTTTTATTGCCGATGTTTCGAAAACCGGGTGGAGTAATTCGTCCAGTTTATTGGCATCAATTCGTTTCAAAGCTGTTTTTGCATCTATTTTACCTTGTTCCAGTAAATCAACGGCTATTTTTACCATGGCAGCGCCTGTACGTTTACCGTTACGTGTTTGCAGCATCCACAATTTACCTTCCTGAATTGTAAATTCTATGTCCTGCATATCTTTATAATGATCTTCGAGTTTTTGCTGTGTTTCGTTTAACTGACGAAACATTTCGGGCATTGCTTCTTCCAGTGAAGGATATTTTGAAGCTCTTTCTTCTTCGCTCACTCCCTGCAGAGCAGCCCATCTTTTCGAACCTTCGAGTGTTACTTCCTGTGGAGTGCGGATTCCGGCAACCACATCTTCTCCCTGTGCGTTAATCAGGTATTCTCCATTGAAAATATCTTCTCCGGTTGAAGCGTCACGCGAGAAACATACGCCGGTTCCTGAGTTTTCACCCATGTTTCCGAATACCATTGCCTGAACGTTAACTGCTGTTCCCCATTCGTCAGGAATTTGTTCCATACGGCGGTAGAAAATTGCACGATCGTTGTTCCAGCTGTTAAAAACGGCGGCAACAGCTCCCCAAAGTTGTTCCCATGGGTCGGTTGGGAAATCTTTGCCGGTAACTTTTTTTACTGCTGCTTTAAAGCGGGCAACCAGTTCTTTTAAATCATCTGTTGAAAATTCAGTATCTAAATGAATTCCTTTTTCTTCTTTCAATTCTTCAATAATTTCCTCGAAAGGATCAATTTCTTCTTTGCTCGCGGGTTTCATTTCCATTACCACATCGCCGTACATTTGAACGAAACGACGGTAAGAATCCCATGCAAAACGTGAGTTTCCCGATTTTTTTGAAATCGCTTCAACTGCCACATCATTCATTCCAAGGTTTAAAACGGTATCCATCATACCGGGCATCGAAGCCCTTGCACCGGAACGTACCGATACCAGACAAGGATTTTCCTTATCTCCGAACTTCGTACCTGTTAATTCTTCAACAAGCTTAACTGCTGCTTCAACTTCAGGTTTAATCAGATCGAAGGTTTTTTGCTGACCTTCTGCGTTATACATTGC
Source organism: Draconibacterium sp. (assembly GCA_035467235.1). Taxonomy (GTDB): domain Bacteria; phylum Bacteroidota; class Bacteroidia; order Bacteroidales; family Prolixibacteraceae; genus Draconibacterium. The sequence goes on from DATITY010000194.1 coordinate 4,180, forward strand.
ACAAACTTCTGTTGTGATGGTGAATCCCGGAGGAACCGGAACGCCAATGAGGTTCATCTCTGCGAGATTTGCACCTTTACCTCCGAGGAGGTTTTTCATGTCTGCTTTACCTTCTGCATGTCCTGCACCAAAGGTATATACATGTTTTGCCATAAAATTTTACTTTTTTAAGTTATATGAATAAAGAAAAATATTTCATTTTTTTCGGGGTGCTAAAGTAACTCAAATTTCTTATAAATAAAATGTAACCATAATCTAATGCTCAACATTAAGTACATGTAATATTTTTTAAGTGATTTTATCTTATTATTCTTTTAAAACGGATTGCAAATATAGAGATTTTAAGAAAGGTTAACGAGGAACATTTGTTGTTTATCTAATTGAATATTAACTATTAACTTTCTTTAACTTTGATTCAGATGTGTTAACTCTTTTATGAACTATTTTTGTGGCATAGATTTAAAGCAGAGTTTTTTCATAGAATAAGTTAGGTTAGGTTAGGAAAACAGGGGTGGTCTTTTCATCCTTGTTTTTTTTATAGTTATCTGTCAACTTTTCATCTTGAATTTTCTTCTTCAGCCGTATTTTCATTAAACATTGTTTTTGAAGTGACATGTTGTCCTTCAATTATTTATGGAGCATTTTTTGAACTCTTTTAATGAATTTTTAAAATAAAAATGATTATGAATCTGAATAATTTCACCATTAAAGCGCAGGAAGCAATTCAGTTTGCTTTTCAAATAGCACAGGGCAACAACCAGCAAGTTGTTGAACCGGCACACATTTTCAAAGGATTATTTCACTCTGCTGAAAATGTAATCGAATTTCTTTTAAAAAAACTCGATGTTAACGTTTCTGTTTTTGAGAAAACAATCGATAAAATCATTGAATCGTTTCCAAAAGTTACCGGTGGCGAACCATATCTTTCCAATTCAGCAAACCGGGTATTACAAAAATCAGTTGCACTGGCCCAGGAAATGAGCGATCAGTTTGTTTCTGTCGAACATATTTTAATATCGATGCTCGATGCAAACGATGCAGTAAGCCGGTTAATGAACGACACCGGTATCAGAAAAGATGAATTGAAAATGGCAGTTAAAGAATTGAGAAAAGGTTCTAAAGTGGATAGTCAGTCGGCTGAAGACAAATTTAATTCGCTCAACCGTTTTGCACTTAATCTGAATGAACGAGCCCGTTCCGGTAAATTGGACCCTGTAATTGGCCGCGACGAGGAAATTCGCCGAATTCTTCAGATACTTTCCAGAAGAACAAAAAACAACCCCATATTAATTGGTGAGCCGGGAACCGGGAAAACAGCTATTGCAGAAGGTTTGGCGCACAGAATTGTTCGCGGTGACGTGCCTGAAAATCTGAAGTCGAAACAGGTTTTTTCGCTTGATATGGGCGCATTAATTGCCGGGGCAAAATATAAAGGTGAGTTTGAGGAAAGGCTGAAAGCGGTTGTAAACGAAGTAATTAATTCAAACGAAGAAGTTATTTTGTTTATCGACGAAATTCATACTTTGGTGGGAGCCGGAAAAGGCGAAGGTGCAATGGACGCTGCAAATATTTTAAAGCCTGCACTTGCCCGCGGTGAACTTCGCGCAATTGGGGCCACAACTTTAAGCGAGTATCAGAAATATTTTGAAAAAGACAAAGCGCTTGAACGCCGTTTTCAGGTGGTACATGTTGATGAACCCGATACTTTGAGCGCCATTTCAATTTTGCGTGGAATAAAGGAACGTTACGAAAATCACCATAAAGTCCGGATTAAAGATGATGCGATTATTGCGGCAGTTGAACTTTCACAACGCTACATTTCCGACAGGTTTTTACCCGACAAAGCCATCGATTTAATGGATGAGGCTGCCGCCAAACTGCGTCTGGAAATGGATTCTGTTCCTGAGGAACTGGATGAAATTGAACGCCGTGTTAAACAGTTGGAAATTGAACGTGAAGCCATTAAACGCGAAAAGGACGATAAAAAACTAACAGTTCTTCATGAGGAAATTTCAAACCTGAAAGAGGAACAATCGCAATTGCGGGCCAAATGGCAATCGGAAAAAGCGGTTATTGACGCCATTCAGAAAAAGAAACTGGAAATTGAAGATTACAGGTTTGAAGCTGAAGAAGCCGAACGACAAGGAAATTACGAGCGTGTGGCAGAACTTAGGTATGGCAGGATGAAAGATGCTGAGCGCGAAATTGATCGTCTGAAAAACGAACTGGAAATTCAAAAGGGAAGCGGTAGCTTAATCAAAGAAGAAGTTTATGCCGAAGATATTGCCGAAGTTGTTGCGCGCTGGACCGGAATTCCGGTTTCGAAAATGATGCAGAGCGAACGCGAAAAACTGCTGCACATGGAAGAAGAATTGCACAAAAGGGTAGTGGGACAGGAGGAAGCAATTACTGCTGTATCGGATGCTGTGCGTCGCAGCCGGGCTGGTTTGCAGGACGAAAAACGCCCAATTGGTTCGTTTATATTTCTGGGTTCAACCGGTGTGGGAAAAACCGAACTTGCAAAAGCTCTGGCTGAATATCTTTTCAACGACGAAAACATGATGACCCGTATTGACATGTCAGAGTATCAGGAGAAGTTTTCTGTTACACGTTTAATAGGCAGTCCACCCGGATACGTAGGATACGATGAAGGTGGCCAGCTTACCGAAGCTGTTCGTCACAAACCTTATTCAGTGATACTTTTCGATGAAATTGAAAAAGCTCACCCCGATGTTTTTAACGTGTTGCTGCAGGTACTTGATGATGGAAGATTAACCGATAACAAGGGAAGAACTGCCAATTTCAAGAATACCATTATTATCATGACATCCAACCTGGGATCGCACCTTATTCAGGATAGTTTCGATAAAATAAGTACAGGTAATCAGGCATTTGTTTTGGAAGAAACGCGTAATTTATTGCTCGAAATGCTGCGAAAAACAATCCGTCCTGAGTTTTTGAACCGTATCGATGAAACCATCATTTTTACGCCGCTTTCGCGCGAGAATATCAAAAAAGTGGTCCGTTTGCAGTTCGAACAGGTGATTAAACGGCTTTCAGCCACCGATTTAAAAATTGATATTACCGAACCAGCAATAGACTGGCTGACATCGGTTGGTTACGAGCCTCATTTTGGCGCCCGCCCCGTAAAACGAATTCTTCAAAAATATATTCTGAATGAGTTGTCGAAACGTATTTTAGGAGGAGAAGTCGATAAGACCAGAACGATTGTAATTGATGAGGAGAACGGGGAATTGGTTTTCAGAAATCAGGCAAATTAATCCGTTTTCGGATAAACATATTTGGCGTACAACAGGAAACAGGCCATGAAAATATTGACGATGTAGTTAAAATACAGCGGGAAATGAGAAATGCCTGTTTCCAAATCGCCTGTAATAATGTATAAAAACGTTAGTAACTCGCCGGCAAACCACATCCATAAAAATAGTACGCTTAAATCTTTGGCGCTTTTCGACCGGAAAGTTTTTATTACCTGAGGAACTCCGCAAATGGCAAAAAGAATATTGCCCATCCATCCAATTGTTTCGTTAATCATGTTGATTAATTTAATTTTACATCTCCTCTAAAAAAGCCAGCAACTCCGTATTTGCCTTACTTAATTCCATAACTACCTGCCTGAAAATTGGGGAAATATCTGTAGTATTTTTGCTTTCAGCCAAAAGCTGCATTTCTTTTAAAAGCCGGCCAGTGTTTGCCATTCCAAAAATCAGCACCGACGATTTTGCCGTATGTGCTTCCCGTGCCAGTTTCTCCGGTTTATTCTTTTCAAGATATTCTTTCATGTTGTTAACAAAAACAGGAATCTGTTCCAGAAATATTACGATTAGCTCCTTTTTGAAATTTTCATCACCGCTGACAATACTGTTTAGGTGGCTGAAATCAATAATTTTAAGATTGTCGTTCATCTGGTATTAAATATGCCACAAAATAGCAAAATTTTACAAAAATGGTTCTTTATAAATTCTGATATATTTCATGTCTTTGCTATTGCGGAATGTATAATTTTGTACCACTAAAATTTTTGCAAAAATGAAGTTTACAGCGTTTAACAAAATACACAAAAAAGCAGGGGCAAAAATGCTTGAATTTGCCGGTTACGAAATGCCTATCGAATACAGCGGAATTATTGACGAGCACAACACAGTGCGCAACGCAGTTGGTGTTTTCGACGTTTCGCACATGGGCGAGTTTTGGGTGAAAGGCCCAAATGCACTTGAACTGGTGAAAAAACTGACATCAAACGATCCAACAGTTTTAGTGCCCGGTCAGGCGCAATATACCTGCTTCCCCAACGGGAAAGGTGGTATTGTTGACGACCTGCTGGTTTATTACTACGAACCAAATAAATATATGTTGGTTGTCAATGCGGCCAACATTACAAAAGACTGGAACTGGGTTGTGAGCCACAATGATGTTGGTGCAGAACTTGAAAACGCATCCGACAGAATCAGCCAGTTGGCCATTCAGGGACCAAAAGCCACTGCAACTTTGCAAAAACTGACCGACATTAATTTGTCGGAAATTAAATTTTACACTTTTGTAACCGGAAAAATGGCGGGTGTTGATGATGTGATAATTTCGGCAACAGGATATACCGGAGCAGGTGGTTTCGAACTCTATTTCCGAAACGAAGTGGCTGAGCAAATATGGAATGCCATTTTTAAAGCCGGGGCAGAGTTTGGCATTAAACCAATCGGACTTGCAGCCCGCGACACGCTTCGACTCGAAATGGGTTATTGTTTGTACGGAAACGACATCGACGACACCACCTCGCCCATTGAAGCAGGATTGGGCTGGATTACCAAATTTAACAACGGTCGCAAATACATCGACCGCGAGTTTTTAATGATGCAGAAAACCGAAGGCGTCACCCGTCAGTTGCGTGGTTTTGTATTGCTCGAACGGGGAATTCCGCGCCACGGTTATGAACTGGCAAATTCCGAAGGAAATATAATAGGCCAGGTAACTTCAGGAACCATGTCCCCAACGCTGAACAAGGGAATTGGAATGGGTTACATCGCCAAGGAATACTCGGCTTTTGGAACACAGGTTTTCGTAAAAATCCGCAATAAACTGATTCCTGCCGAGGTGGTGAGGATGCCATTTATCTAAAAAGAATTGGTTTTAAAGATAGAACTGCTGCCTTAATTTTAAGGTGGCATTTTTTTATTTAAAAGGTTAAGTTACCAATTCGTAAAAAACAATATAAAAAATGATTTTATTTTCAAAATGAATGGGAGAATGATTTTTGTAATTTATCTTTGAAACCGATTAATATTTAAAAAACTTCAATAATTAACCTTATAAATGTTGTAATAATGAAGAAACATAATTTTTACGCAGGGCCATCAATTTTGCCCCAGTTTATAATTCAAAAGACTGCCGAAGCAATCATCGATTTTGCAGGAACCGGTCTTTC
>DATITY010000195.1:0-3349 GCA_035467235.1 Draconibacterium sp.
CGATATTAAATTGGAGGAAGATAATTCGCTTCCTGTCCCCAGTGGCTGGCCATTTGAAAGTTCAGGCAACTTATAGGTTGAATAATTTTCGGATGAAGCCTGCAATCGCCTGAATGTTGATCCCTCAACTTCATAACCTCCCAAAACCTGAAGTGTATGTTTTTCAAATAATTTTTTGTAATCGGCAATAAAAGATGCATTTTTAATAATGTTTGTATAGGTCAAATGGTCGCCAAGTCCGTTATACGCTTCACCGTCAACACTTTCAGGAGCCCACCAGATAAACGTTTTTGAGTCGGAATAATCAAGTCCAAACGTTGATCGAATTGCTAAATCGGGAAGAATCTGCATGTTAACATTTGCATTGGTTAAGCTGCGATAACGCTGAACCTGATACGTTTGGTCTGTGGTTTCTCCGGTTCCAATCAATGCGATAAGCGGATTTTTAACGTTACCCATACCAGCATCTAAATTTGGTGTTCCATCCGGATTATAAACCGGTTGAGTTGGATTCATGGTAAAAATCATACCAAGTGGCGACATATTCGCAATTCCCTGTTCCTGGTCAGATTGATCACTATATCCGTTTTGATTGGTATGAGACAGCATTTGTTTAATACCAATATTCAACCATTCGTTTGCTTTGTGGTTAAGGTTTAACCGGCCCGAATATCTTTCGAAATCACTGCCAATAATTATCCCATCAATTTTGTTGTAACCTAAACCTGTATAAAAGGTAGTTTGTTCGCCACCCCCCGATGCTGAGAACTGATAATCCATTGTACTACCTGTTTCATAGATTACATCGCGCCAATTGGTGCTCGAAGGAGGAGTAGCAATTCCCCATTTTCCACCGTCGGGGTCTTCTTCAGCATATTGCCGGGCACGGGCCAAAGCTTCAGGATCCCGGTAAGCGGGATCATCAGGATATAAACCAGGTTCGTACCAAAATAGGTATGATCCTATCAGCGCATCGTTAACATAATCAAGATATTGCTCTGAACTCATAGGTTGATAGACTTTATTCATTGCTGTTTTAGATGTGCCATAGGTAGCCTTAAAGTCGAACTTTGTTTTTCCGCTCATTCCTTTCCTGGTTGTAATAAGTACTACCCCGTTTGCTGCCCTGGATCCATAGAGTGATGCCGCTGCTGCATCTTTTAGTATGGTTAAACTTTCTACATCCTCAGGATTCAGTGTTGACAATAAATCGGTAGAAAAACCTGTGTAACCGTAAGTTCCTGTTTCAAATGGTATTCCATCTATTACATACAGCGGAGTTGTTGATGCGTTGATTGAACCAATTCCCCTAATTTGAATTTCTCCTCCTGAACCTGGAGCCCCCGTGGTTGAACTTACCCGCACCCCGGAAACTTTCCCGACTAACATTTTGTCTATCGATTCAGAAGTTGAGGTTCCAACAAGCTCATCAGATTTTACTGTTTGGGCAGAACCCGTAAACGACGAGCGTTTTGTTGTTCCGTAAGCAATAACCATTACCTCATCAACTCCAATAACATCGTATTCAAGTGTTACATTGTACACGTTGTTTGAAGTGATTGGAATTTCAACTGTTTTCATCCCGATAAAAGAGAAGGATAGCAACTCGTTTTCGGGAGCTGTTAATGAGAATTCACCATCAGGATTGGTAACTGTACCGATTGTGCTTCCTTTTACCGTAACAGAAACACCCGGTATTGGTGCACCACCATTGTCAGTTACTTTCCCCGTGATTTTCCTGGTTTGGGCAAATACCGACAGTATGCCAAAGCTCAGGGCAATTAAAAGTAGTAGTAGTTTTTTCATTGATAATAATTTATGTTAATAATAAAGGTCGTACGCTTTGTTTTCAGTTCCTTTCAAAAAAAACTCCCGCCGGGGAAACGGGAGTTGAATACCTGTCAGCTGATCAGATATAAGCACATTTACATTCTTGTTACGCTGTCTAATTATTTTGATGTAAAGTCGGTTGTGCCTGTTCCAATAAATTGTTTTTCCGTTTTCCCCGTTAAAAAATATTTTCCCCTGTTTGCTATTGTTTGTTTTAAAGGCAACAAGATTGAACTCGTTTAACAAACATCTTCCGGCTACTTTTGCGAAAGGTGTAATGTTGATTGTTTTTCATGCTTTATTCAGTCTGAAAATCAGGTTTAATTGATTCTACGGACTTTTCAATCAAACATATGTAATTGGGAAATGTGGTTTAAAAAATATCAATGAATGACATTTTTGAGATTACAAAAGCCACTGAATTTTATACAAAGCATTTGGTGGGCGAATTAATGCTGTTTGCAGCACAAAACGTGTTGCTTGTAGTTTTTGGAAGATTGATAAATTGTACAAAAGTGGCGGAAATCATCACGCCACTACATATTTATGCCGCAATTCCGGCAAAACACCTCGATAAAATATCGGGGTACATCTCATGGAAGTTTTCGTAACACCAGGTGTAAAAATCATGCCTTTCGCTTTTTTCCACCCATTTGATGCATTTGTTCAACTCTTTTTCGAACAGTTCCCTGCTGAAACTGACTTTTGGTAAAATGATTTTTGCGTATTCGAACATAGCTTTGTGTTTTTAGATTGCTGTATTAACGATTTGTTAACATTAAACATACCAAATCACATAAGAAACAGAATTACAATTAATTGCGAAGTAAAAATAATTAATAAAAATGCCCCGTATTGGGACGGCAAATCCCTTCTGTAAAATACCGGAATTATAAATGAATTTAGATTCACAAAAGGGCTAACATGTTTGAGAAAAATCAAATGGCTTAAATTTGTTGATGTTACAGGGTTTTTCACACAAATTTCTATTATTTTTTGGGAGTATATATTGAAATAAAAAGAGCGGGTAAATAACCCGCTCTTAAATTATTTTAAAATAAACCCTGCAAATGCTATTGCAAGCACTTCGGGATAAATCTCCTTAAAATTCTCGTTGCACCAGGCATAAAGTTCGCGGATTTGATCTTTTTCCACCCAGCCAATGCACTTGTTTAACTCTTTCATGAATAAGTCTTTGCTAAAACTCACTTTTGGTAAAATAACTTTCGCGTATTCTAACATGGCATACATTTTTTTAGTTTGCGATATCAATATAACATCGTCATTCCTATTTAAGTATGTTGTATAATATGGTTTAACCTTCATTAACAGAAAAACACATTTTAGTATTTTATATCTTGTTGATATTTTGTGACTTAACAATTAAATTGTTAAACATGTTAGAAAACAGGATTCTAATTTGAACATTTTTTCATTAAACGGAAGAAACCAAATTTTGAACAAATTGAGAAATCGACTCTTCCAATTTAATTTCAGGATTAAACGATTTAACAAACGC
>DATITY010000196.1:0-6019 GCA_035467235.1 Draconibacterium sp.
CTTCTTCAATCATCAATTTCCCGCTTGTAAAACAAAACGAAAGCAAAAAATTCTCAGCCCTGTTTTTTGGCGACACACAAGCCCGCGGCGAGCGTGAAATGAATTTTATATTTCACGATGTTGTTGAAGAACTGATTTGTACCAACGCTGCTTTTGGCGTTTCTCTCGGTGATATTGTTGCCGACGACCCGGAAATGATGGATGATGTGGCAGCCGGAATAGCACAGATCGTGATACCATGGTATAACAATTTTGGAAATCACGACAGCGATCGCGATGCCAAAACAAACGACGAAAGAGACGACTCTTTCGAAAGATTTTTCGGCCCATCAACTTATGCATTCGAATATGGCCAGGTTGCTTTTATTGCACTAAATAATATTTATTTCGAACCCGACGGAAAATACAAATCTCATTTTACAGTAGATCAGCTTGCCTTTGTTGAAAACTACCTGAACGTTGTTCCCAAAACCAAACTGGTTGTTTTAATGATGCATTCTCCCATTGTTGCCTGCGATAACCGGGAAGAAATGTACAAAATCATTCAGAATCATGAACATACTTTTTCCATTTCCGGCCATGTTCACGAGCAAATCAACTTGTTTGTTGACGAAAAAATGGGTTGGAAAGGAAAAGCTCCGCATCATCATTTAATCAATGCCACCGTTTGCGGAAGCTGGTGGTGCGGATTGAATGATGAAACGGGTATTCCGCACGCCACCATGAACGACGGCGCTCCCAACGGATATTCAGTAATAAATTTCGACGGAAGCACATACAATGTTCAATTTAAAGCTGCCCGAAAGCCGTCAGGTTACCAGATGAACATTTATTTGCCCGATGTAATTGAAAAATCGGCTCTCGATACAACCAAAGTTCTGGCAAATATTTTCGCAGGTTCAGTTAAATCGAAAGTCGAAATGAACATCGATAACGGCGACTGGATTATCATGGACACGATTCAAACCATCGATCCTGAAATTTTGCGGATGCACAATTTGTCGCCTTTTCTAAACGAAAAAGTGAATGGTCAGCCGCTTGATGAAGTTTTTGGTTTTGCCATGGATTATCCCAGTATTTCGCACCACATCTGGAAAGGAATTTTACCATTGGGAATAGAATCCGGAACTCACACAATAACGGTTCGAACAACAGATATGTACTATCAAACTTATATTGCTCACCGCATTTTCAGGGTGAAACAATGAGAACAATGACAACTTTGAAAACTATAATAATCACGACAACAATTCTGACAATCCTTTTTTCAGGATGCAGTAAAAACAATGACAACCCAATAAAAACCCTTCTTATGAAAGAAAAACAAATCTCGTTCACATCCAAAAACCACGCACTCGATAACAATGATAATTTTTCGCCCGATAATAAATTCTTGTGTTACGATACGCGTGGCACGGTTTACAATGAAAATCTAGCCAACTGCAAATCCATCGAAAAAATTGAAATTTCAACTGGTGCAGAAACCATTCTCTGGCAACCCGAATCGGCTACAGGAGAACAGGCAGCACCGGGAGTTGCGGCAGTTTCCTATCATCCAATAGAGGATAAAGTGATTTTTATTCACGGCCCGTTACTCGAAGAAGTTGAGGAACGCGGATATTATGCAATTATCAACCGCACCGGAGTTGAAGTCAGCGCCGATGGAAAAGGAACAATTACAAAAGTGGATATGCGCGATGTGGCAACCGACCGGCCAACAACACTTGGCGCACAGCGTGGAGGAACCCACCGGCACGAATACACCCGCAACGGTAACCGCATAGGATTTACTTACGACGACTTTTTAAATACCAATTACGATCGTACCATCGGGTACATGGAACCCAGTGAAAAAGCGCCTGTTGGGTACACACATTACTTTGCCGTTTTAGTTAAACCGGCTGAAAAGGGTATGGCAAAACTTGGCCAAATCGAAAAAGCTTACGGCGATTCGTGGATTGATCCTGCCGGAAAAATGCGCGCTTTTATCGGAAAAGTGAGGGCAGACAACGGGATTGATTACCAGACCGATTTGTTTGTTGCCGATATTCCCGACAGTGTAGATATTACTACCGCTTTTTCAGGAAACGGAACTGAATATCCTGAGCCACCCGCTGGAATCCAAATCCGCAGGATAACTCACACAGGCAAAGTGGAGGGAATTGTTCGCGGGTCTTTTGATGGTAAAACCATTGCATTTCTTTCGCCTGACAGTGCCGGAATTACTCAGGTTTTTGTAATCGATGCCCACGGTTCTGATGTGTCTTCAGATGAGAAAATGAAACCACTTCAAATCACCAATTTTACTTCGAATGCCTCGGCGCAACGCTGGCATCCTTCAAAAAGCTGGATTTTCGCCATCGTAAACGGAAATATTGCTGCTGTTTGTGCTGAACTGGGTGATAACTTTGGAAATATGGTGATGTTAACCTCCGATGACCAGGAACGCGGAGAACTTGTTGTTTCAAATGATGGCAATACATTGGCTTATACCATTTTCAAGCCGGAAAACGAAAATTCTGACAAGAAATTCAGACAGATATTTGTACTGGAACTGAGCTGGGAAGAAATTTTAAAATCAATTCAATAATTATAAATAAAAAGTAGAATGAGAAACACTGTAAATCAACTGATTATTATTTTAATGATGACAATTTTAATTGCATCATGTGCTAAAAAAGAGGCACCAAAAAGCACCCTCGTACATCAGGATAAACCTTTTGTTCAGGATTACAGCATTAAGTATATCAATGAAGATAAAGATGCTAGACTTTTGAAAGTCGTGTCCGACAGGAATGGTTACATTCAGATTTTATCCGACAAAGGACTACTTCGTCTTCGAAACGGCCAGTTTATTTTTCCCGGAACCATTGTAAAAGATGTTCAGGATTTACCCACATCAGACAAGAAAATAGCAGGAATCGGTATCTATCAGGATCAAATCGTTTATGTTGATGATAAAGCGGTTTTAAGTAATGCCTGGGCCGGAAATTTGTTTTCAAGACACACCTTGCCGGAAGCGCATATTTTTGCAGGAGACAACGATTTTACATTCCTGATTTCCGATGGACAAAAACTGGTTTTACTGAAAGATTCAAAAAATTTGTGGGAAGGTTCGCTTTCAGGAAAAGAGGTTACTGATATTAAATTCGATAAAATGAATAACCTGTTTTGGATATTGTCAAAAGAATCCGTCAGCACATTCAATCCCAAAAATAATGAGGTTTCTGAAATCTTTACGGGCAATAATTTAACCAGCATGGAAGTAACTGCCGGCAAACTGTTTGTTGGAACCAACGATGGTTATTTCGAAATTGATTCAAAAACCGGAAAACAGATTGGTGAAGTACAGCGGAAAATGCCATGGACTGATATAACATCTGTCAGCGAAATAGACGGGAAAATCTGGTTTGGCTCAACCTGGGGCGCAATGATGCTGCGACAAGACGGTGGGTTTAATTATTATGCTTCTCAGCGTTGGTTGCCTTCGGATACTGTTGTACACATCGCTAAAGGTCCCGAAAATTCGGTTTTGGTATTGACAAACAGGGGTTTGGGGAGAATTTTTTTCAAGGAAATGACATTGCATGAAAAGGCGATTTTTTACGATAAACAGGTTCGTGAAAGACACATTCGCACAGGTTTTAATGCAACAGTGGGCGGAATGACAAATGGTGATGTAACCACCGGAACTTTGGAGAACTCAGACAACGACGGGTTATGGACTTCAATGTATCTGGCAGCAGAAACATTCAGGTACATTGTGACAAAAGAAGAAGAGGCCCTCCAAAACATGCATGAATCGCTCGATGCCATGGAACGGCTTTATACCATAAATCCGATGAAATCAGGTTTTCCTTCCCGTTCGTTTCAACGTTCCGGATATAACGATACTGACAAACCCTGGCGGCCAACCGACGATCCGGAATGGGACTGGAAATCGACCACCAGTAGCGACGAGGCAATCGGACATATTTTTGCTTTTGGAGTTATTGCCGAGTTGGTTGATGTGCCCGAATTACGTGATAAAGCAATTATGCTCATCGATACGCTGATGTCGCACGCGGTAAAAAACGACCATTATCTCATCGACTGGAACGGCGAACCAACACTTTGGGGCAAGTGGAACCCGAAATATGTGAATGGTTTTCCTACCAATGTTGGTGACCGTAAAATCAACTCTTCCAACTACATCGGGATGTTGCAGACTGCCTATCATTTCACCAAAAAGGAAAAATACAAGGAGGCAGCATTCTACCTGATGAAAGAACACGGCTATCTTGAAAACCTGATGAGGCCAATGGAAGAAATCGGATTTGCTGATGAAGGAGCTGACGATTATGCAAAAATGCTGTCGGATGGCTGGAATCATTCTGACGATGAAATGTACTTTTGCGGTTATTGGGGACTGTACCGTTACGCATTTAACGACACACTAAAAGCCAAATACCGCGAGGCAATTATTGATCACTGGGAACATGAACGCCCTGAAAAGGAAGGTTTGTGGAATATTATGACTGCGTTGGTGAAAGATGACGATATTGACCTCGAGGAAGCAGTCTTGTACCTGCAAAGATACCCGATGGATTTGATTGAGTGGACTGTTTTAAACAGCCATAGGAAAGATATTGAACTGATAGAACCTAATTTCAGAAGACAGACAATTACTGAGGTTTTGCCTGCAAGCGAATTACGTATCTCGCGGCACAATGCCAACCGTTTCGACCTCGACAGCAGGGGAGATGGACGCTCGGAAAACAGCGCCGGCGATATCTGGCTTTTACCGTATTGGATTGGCCGTTATCTTGGGGTTATCAGTGAACCGGTTCAAAAATAAAAATATGGAAGCTTCATTTTCATAGTTTTCATTAATTTGGTTAATTTTAGAGGGCGCACTGAAACGAGAGTTTAAAGTGCGCCTTTTTCATTCAAAAAACTTTAAAAACGATACTTATGAAACATTTAATCTCAATTTTCCTGGCAACATTTGCTATTTCTGTTGCAGCGCAAAAAACCGGTAATTTTAACGGAATGGATTTGAATATGGGTAATTTGTATCGCCTGTCAAATGCTGAAACCCGGTCAATCAGTCCGGAAAATTTTACAGGTGAAAAAGGCAAAGGCGGAATGGCAACCCTTGAAAAAGGAGGCGCTGCCAAAGCTGCCGCTGAACTGGGGCAGGGCTGGAAAGTAAATCCTTATGTGAAAATCAAACCCGACGAAACTTTTGTAATGGCTGAAATTGAAGGGGAAGGTGTAATTCAACACATCTGGATGACTCCGGCTGGTGATTATCGCGGCAACATTATCCGGTTTTACTGGGACGGTGAGGAAAATCCATCAGTGGAAGCGCCGGTGGGTGACTTTTTCTGCACAGGCTGGGGAAGTGGATATGAACCGCAAATCAACTCAAATGCAATTTGCATCAATCCGCGCAGCGGTTTTAATGTTTATTTTCAGATGCCTTTCCGCAAAAAGTGTAAAATCACGATGGAAAACACCGACGGGAAAGGGATGACACTCTACTACCAGGTTAACTACGCGCTCACCGATGTGCCCGATGATGCAGCCTATTTTCATGCGCAGTTCAGAATTGTAAAAGCGCTACCCGATAAAACAGTCTTCACCATTGCAGATGGCATAAAAGGAACCGGTCATTATGTGGGAACTTATCTTGCCCGCGGTACTGCGGCGCTGGGCTGGTGGGGTGAAGGCGAAGTGAAATTTTACATGGATGGCGACAAGGAATTTCCGACCATTTGCGGCACAGGCGAGGAAGACTATTTTAATGGTTCGTATGGTTACGACGACCGGAAAGGTGACGATGGTTATGAACTTTTCACACCTTTCAGCGGGCCTTACACGGGATTTCACTATTACAGAAACCTTGAGAAACGGCCGCAATACCGCAGCATGATTGGACAGTACCGCTGGCACATAATGGACCCCATCCGGTTTAAGTCGTACCTGCGGGTTACGATTCAAAGTTTAGGCTGGAAATCGGGCGGATTATACAAAC
>DATITY010000197.1:0-1802 GCA_035467235.1 Draconibacterium sp.
CTGAACTTTATGGAAAAGTGCAGGAAATCCCGCAAACGGAAACCACCCCGTTTTATCCGAGGAGTCCCTATGCAGTGGCAAAAATGTACGCCTATTGGATCACGGTTAACTACCGCGAAGCCTATGGCATGTATGCCTGTAATGGCATCCTTTTTAACCATGAATCGCCGATTCGTGGAGAAACTTTCGTAACCAGAAAGATCACCAGAGCAGTTTCTAAGATAGCTCTTGGATTACAGGACAAATTTTACCTCGGAAACCTCGACGCCAAACGCGATTGGGGACACGCGAAAGATTATGTTCGCATGATGTGGATGCTGCTACAGCATGAAACTCCCGAAGACTGGGTCATCGCCACAGGCAAAACCACCGCCGTGCGCGACTTTGTAAGAATGGCTTTCGCCGAAATTGGCGTTACCCTGGAATTCAAAGGTGAAGGCGTCAACGAAAAAGGCTTTGTTAAAACCTCCATCAATCCAAACTACAAACTCGCTATAGGCAAAGAAGTCGTTGCTGTTGATCCGCGTTATTTCCGTCCCACAGAAGTGGACCTGCTGATCGGCGATGCCACCAAAGCCAAAGAAAAACTCGGCTGGGTACCTCAGTACGATCTACAGGATCTGGTGAAAGATATGATGCAGAGTGACTTGAAATTGATGCAAAAGGACAGGTACCTGCATCAGGGAGGGTATGATGTGTTGAATTATTATGAGTAATTTATGAATCAATTTCTTTACCCCGGCCCTAAAGGGAGGAAATTGAGGAGAGTGCAGTTAAAATAATGAGAATGGAACATCCTTATCATGATGACAGTATGTGGAATGGAGCATCTGCTCAGATATTTGCCAATGCCAAACAGTTGAGAGAAAAGTTGACGGCGGCTGAATCGGCTTTATGGGATAAGCTTAAAGGGAATCAATTTTACGGACTTAAATTCCGGCGGCAACATCCCATAAACAAATATATTGCAGATTTTTATTGCCATGAATTAAAATTGATCATTGAAATTGATGGCGGGTATCATGAATCTGAAGAACAAATTAATATTGATTTAGAAAGAGAAAAAATCTTAGCCTATAACAATTATAAAGTTGTTCGATTCTCTAATAAAGATGTTGAAAACAACATCAATTCTGTTTTATTAAAATTAAGTGAGTTTCTCCCTTAACAAATTAAAAATTTCATTTGCCACCCTTTAGGGCCGGGGTAAAGCAAATGAAATTAGTAATAGAATAAAATCGCACCATCGTTCTATCGCTCAATCTCTCAATCGCTCCATCTCTCTATCGCTCATTCGTAAATGAATGTTCGAATATAAAATCATTATCCTTGTATTATGCATAAAACTTCCAAGATATATATCGCCGGCCACCGTGGCCTGGTGGGTTCAGCGATACTGAAGAACCTGAAGGAGCGCGGCTATACGAATATCGTTACCCGGACGCACAAAGAGTTGGATTTGAAGGATAGTCAGGCAGTGGCGGCATTTTTTGAAGCAGAGAAACCGGAATACGTATTTCTGGCAGCGGCAAAGGTGGGGGGCATCGTGGCGAACAATACTTACCGTGCAGATTTTATCTATGAAAATCTGATGATCCAGAACAACGTGATCCACCAGAGTTATGTGCATGGGGTAAAAAAATTACTTTTTTTGGGAAGTACCTGTATTTACCCAAAAGATTGTCCGCAGCCGATGAAAGAGGAATACCTGCTCACCGGTGAACTGGAGTATACCAATGAGCCTTACGCTTTGGCAAAGATCGCCGGGATCAAGATGTGCGAGAGTTATAATATACAATACA
>DATITY010000198.1:0-3343 GCA_035467235.1 Draconibacterium sp.
ATCGATTTCAATATTGGAAACAAATAAAACAGAAGATTCGCAGTATGCAAGAAGTTTAATTGAAGCCAGTTTAGATCCTTTGGTTACCATAAGCGCCGAAGGAAAAATAACTGATATGAATGAAGCAACCGTAAATATTACCGGCGTAACCCGCGAATTTCTCACCGGGACTGACTTCTTCGATTATTTCACCGTACCGCACAAAGCCCGCGAAGTTTACCAGGAAGTGTTTGCAAAGGGTTCGGTTGCTGACTCTCCGCTTACCCTGCGACACATCGATGGCAAACTGACCGATGTTTTATTTAATGGATCAATTTATAAAGATGATAGTGGAACCGTGCAGGGAGTAGTAATTGTTGCACGCGATGTTACCCAACAAAAAAGAATTGCAACAGAACTGACGGAGGCCATCGTTTTTGCTGAGATGGCCACTTTAATCGCCGAGGAAGCAAAGTTAAAGGCAGAAAGTGCAACAATTATTGCAAATGATGCAGTAAAGGCAAAACAGCAGTTTTTATCGAACATGAGCCACGAAATTCGCACCCCGATGAATGCGATAATCGGATTTACCAAAGTGTTGTTAAAAACAAATATGTCGGCAAAGCAAAAAGAATATTTACAGGCCATAAAATTAAGCGGAGATGCATTAATCGTTCTCATCAACGATATTCTGGATCTGGCAAAGGTGGATGCCGGGAAAATGACTTTTGAACATGTACCATTTAAAATGGCGCTATCCATTTCGGCCATGCTTCATTTGTTCATACCCAAAATTCAGGAAAAGAATTTGAAGCTTGAAAAAGAATATGATGACAGAATTCCCGAAGTTTTGCTTGGCGACCCGGTTCGATTACACCAGATTATTTTAAACCTGGTAAGTAATGCAGTCAAGTTTACCACAAAAGGAAAGATTACATTATGCGTAAAATTGCTTGATGATGATGAAAAAGAAGCAAGTATTGAATTTGCTGTAAAAGATACCGGAATTGGGATTCCGGAATCTAAAATTGAAAAGATTTTTGAAAACTTTCAGCAGGCATCAAGCGGCACATCGCGATTGTATGGAGGAACCGGACTGGGTCTTGCCATTGTTAAACAATTGGTGGAAGCTCAAAGAGGAAGTATTCAGGTTTCAAGTAAAGAGAATGAAGGTTCAACTTTTAGCTTTGTTTTAAAATTTCAGAAAACAAACGCTGAAACTGAGTTTGAATCAGAACCAATTGAACCTGATATGGATATAACTGGTATTAAAGTGCTGGTAGCTGAGGACATTGCCCTCAATCAATTACTAATGAGAACGCTGCTGGAAGATTTCGGATTTGAATGTGATATTGCCGATAATGGAAAAATTGCTACTGAGAAAATACAAACAAAAAAATACGATGTTATTTTAATGGACTTGCAAATGCCCGAAATGAACGGTTTTGAAGCTACCGATTTCATTCGGAATGAAATGAAATCAGATATCCCGATTATTGCATTAACTGCCGATGTTACCACTGTTGACCTGGCTAAATGCAAGGCAGTTGGCATGAATGATTACATTGCAAAGCCAGTTGATGAAAAATTATTGTACAGTAAAATAATTGGAATAGTCAAAAAAAATTCAGTAGTTGCTGAAGCAAGTCCGGATATTCAACCTGAGGGCATAAAAAACAAATGTACCAACCTTGATTACTTAAATACGCGCACCAAATCGAATCCAATTCTGATGAAGGAAATGATTTCGCTTTATTTAGTGCAAACCCCGCTTTTGGTTATGTCAATGAAAAAAGGTTTCAGGGAAAAAGATTGGAACACCTTACACACCGCAGTCCATAAAATGATCCCTTCATTTTCAATTATGGGTATTAGTTCCGATTTCGAAAAAATTGCACAAAAAGTACAGGATTTTGCCAATAATCAGCAACAATTCGATGGAATAACCGAAATGATTCAACAACTTGAAAAGGTTCTTATGCAATCGTGTAATGAATTGAAAGAAGAACTAAAACAATTAAAAACTTAGAATGATGAACACTAAAAATAAGATAAAACTTTTTCTGGTTGATGACGACGTGTTGTTCTTAAAATCTTTGGAAATTGATTTTTTGCAACGAGCCGATTTTGACATTGAAACTTTTGTAACAGGCGAACTTTGTGTGGCAAACCTATCGCACCAACCCGATATTATCATTTTGGATTATCTTCTTGACAGTGTGGATTAAAACGCGATGAATGGTATTGAAACGCTCGATAAAATAAAAGCCTTTAATCCTGATATTCCGGTAGTGATGTTATCTGCCCAGGATAAAATTGAAGTGGCGATAAACTGTATGCATCACAAGGCTACCGATTATGTTGTAAAAAGTGAAACCGCTTTTATGCGGCTGCAGAAAATTATTACCACCGTAATGCGTTTTAATAAACTCGAAAAAGAGTTAAACTGGTACATGGAACGGATGTAATCTCTGCATATATTCAAAGCATTTAACTGTAAACAAATACAGGTTGTAAAGAGCGATTTCCGTCGAATGACGGAAATCGCTCTTTTTTTAATGAAGCAATATCAAAGGCAGTGAATGTGTGAATTACGTAACTCTTTTACAAAGTTGTGTAACATTTTACAGTTTAAACAAGCCGATCTTTACACAAAAATTAAAAACAAAAATCAATGAAAAATTTAAGAATGAGTTTACTGGTGGTTTTAAGCGCTGCTTTAATTTTAGCAGGCTGTTCTTCGTGGAATAAAACCCAGAAAGGTGCGGTTGCAGGAACCGCAGCCGGTGGCGCAGCGGGCGCAGTAATCGGCAGGGCTTCGGGCAATACAGCATTGGGCGCAATTATCGGGGCAGCCGTTGGCGGAGCATCAGGCGCTGTAATTGGCAGGCAAATGGACAAACAGGCTGAAGAAATTGCAAAAACAGTTCCCGATGCAAAAGTTGAACGCGTGGGCGAAGGCATTGTTGTTGAATTTAACAGCAGTATATTGTTTGGTTTCGACAAATCTGGTTTGTCAAGCGATGCAAAAATGAATCTCGACAAACTGGTTGTTGTGTTGGATAGTTATGCAGACACGAACATTGAAATACAGGGACATACAGATAATAAAGGCAGCGAAGCATATAACCAGGACTTATCAGTTAAACGGACACGCACGGTTTCTTATTATCTGATTGATAAAGGTATAACATCAGATCGCTTAACAGTTAAGGGTTTCGGCGAATCATTGCCAAAATATGAGAATGATACGGAAAATGGCCGCGCACAAAACCGAAGGGTAGAGTTTCTGATAACTGCCAACGAAAAAATGAAAGCTGAAGCAGAAAAAAACGCTTCAAATTAATTACATATACTTTAAATA
>DATITY010000199.1:0-17488 GCA_035467235.1 Draconibacterium sp.
ACCAAAACTTTTTCGAATTTTTAAAACATTTTTCCTGAGGCCTATTCTATCTCTCATCTTTTTAAATCAAACCAAATATCCCCAAAAAAACATCTCGCAAATCCTGAATGAACTTCGCTATAAAAGCGGGTGCAAAAGTAATCAAGGTTTTTTTACCCGCAAATAAATCAGTCAAATAATTTAAAAAAAATCGCTCAAATAAATCAAATTACTGGTAATCAAAGACTATTACAATGTAAAGTAAATGTTAAGTCCATTGGTATTTCCCCAAATACCAAAAAGTTGGATCATTAAATCTGATTTTCTACAATCCTACAACCGATTTTAATTAATGATTATTCTTAACTATTCTTAAATGCTTATCAAAAGATTTCCTTTAAAAACAAAAAAGTGTACTTTCGTTTTCTAATAATAAAATTAGAGCAGTGTCAAACAATCTGGTAATAATCCCAACTTACAACGAAAGGGAGAATATTGAAAAAATGGTACGCAAGGTTTTTTCGCTTGCCACCCCGTTTCACTTATTAATAGTTGAAGATAATTCGCCAGACGGAACTGCAGAAATTGTAAAAACACTGCAAAAAGAATTTCCTGATAAGCTGCACATACTCGAAAGAAAGGGCAAGCTTGGATTGGGTACTGCATATATTGCAGGATTTAAATGGGCCCTTGAAAAAAAATACGATCTTATTTTCGAGATGGACTGTGATTTTTCGCATAATCCGAACGACCTTGAAAGACTTTATGAAGCGGTTATCAATGGCGCTGATGTAGCTATTGGTTCGCGTTATATTTCAGGAATCAATGTTGTCAACTGGCCTCTGGGCAGGGTACTCATGTCGTATTTTGCCTCAATGTATGTGAGAATTGTAACCGGAATGAAAATAATGGATACAACCGCAGGATTCAAATGTTACCGGCGCAAAGTACTGGAAACCATTGAATTTGAAAAGATTAAACTAATCGGTTACGGATTTCAGGTGGAAATGAAATTTACCGCGTGGAAATTCGGATTTAATATAGTTGAAGTTCCCATTGTATTTACCGACAGAAAAGAGGGCTCTTCAAAAATGAGCGGTGGCATTTTTAATGAAGCCCTCTGGGGTGTATTAAAAATGAAGATTAGAAGCTGGTCGAGAAAATATGAAGTCGATAATTCGTAATTTCAATATTTATTTATAAAAAACTATACTATTATATATAAGGTTGCAATTCGCAACCTTTTTTGTAAATTGTAAACCAAACCCAACTGTTTACGTAAATTTGAAAAATCACAGGTAACCTTAAAAATCAGAACCATGAAGACTTTAATCAAAAATGCAACCATAATTAATGAAGGATCAAGATTTAAAGGAAGTGTTTTAATCGAAGGAGAAAAGATTAAAAAGATATTTCCGCAGATTATTCCTTCGAATATTGATTTAACTGACACAGAAATAATTGATGCCAACGGGCTTTATCTTATTCCAGGGGTTATTGATGACCAGGTACATTTTCGCGAACCCGGATTAACCCATAAAGGAGATATTCTATCGGAAAGCCGCGCTGCTGCTGCCGGAGGTATAACTACCTATATGGAAATGCCAAACACCAATCCGCAGGCAGTGACCCAGGAATTGCTGGATGATAAATATAAACGTGCTGCCGAAGTTTCGGCAGCCAATTTTTCGTTTTACATGGGCGCCACCAACGATAACCTGGATGAAGTTTTAAAAACCGATCCTAAAAAAGTGTGTGGCATTAAAGTTTTCATGGGCTCCTCAACCGGAAACATGCTGGTTGATGACGAGAATACACTGTCAGAAATATTTAAAAATGCGCCAACTTTGGTTGCAACCCATTGCGAGGACGAAAAAACAATTCTGAAAAACATTGAAATTGCGCGGGGAAGATACGGCGAAAATGTACCAATGTCGAGACACGCGCACATCAGAAGTGACGAAGCTTGTTATATTTCTTCATCTAAAGCAGTTGAACTGGCCTCAAAATTCAATACCCGCCTTCATGTTCTTCATCTTACGTCAGCAAAGGAAATGAGCCTTTTTAATGCCGGGAAAGTAACCGATAAAAATATTACTGCCGAAGTTTGTGTTCATCATCTTTGGTTTGACGAGCTTGATTATATTAAGTTAGGAACAAAAATTAAATGGAATCCATCAATTAAATCGAAAAAGGACAAGGATGCACTTTGGGAAGCATTGCTGGCAGATAAAATTGATGTAATTGCCACTGATCACGCACCACACACCATCGAAGAAAAAAACAACACTTATTTTAAAGCACCGTCAGGCGGGCCGCTGGTTCAACATTCGCTTGTGGCAATGCTCGAAATGAGTAAAAAAGGTTTTATTGCCCTCGAAAAGGTGATTCAGAAAATGTGTCACGCCCCTGCTGATTTATTTCGTATTGAAAAACGAGGCTACATCAGGGAAGGCTATTTTGCTGATTTGGTATTGATTGATCCAAATCAAAGTTGGGTGGTTTCACCTGAAAACATTCTTTATAAATGTGGCTGGTCGCCTTTTGAAGGAGTCGAATTTTCAAATAAAGTGGTTGCTGCATATATTAATGGTGTGCCTGCATTTAAAAATGACAAAATCAACGAATCAGTAAAAGGGGAAAGGATTACTTTCAATTAAGTCATTTATTCATCCAGCATCAGTTTCGGAAGCTCCTTCGTGGTTTTTGCTCCCAGTTTTTTGATGCTTTCAACCCGGCTCACCAGGTTCCCGCTTCCGGTATGCAATTTATTCATGGCGTCGTTGTAAGTGCTTTGAGTGCTTGAAATGCTTTTCCCTATTCGTTCCATGTCGGAAATAAATCCAACAAACTTGTCGTACAAAGCGCCTCCCTGCCGCGCAATTTCCATGGCATTATGTGTTTGGTTTTCCTGCTGCCAGATGGAAGCAATGGTTCGAAGGGTTGCAAGCAGCGTTGAAGGGCTTACCAAAACTACTTTCATATCCCAGGCATACGAAAAAATATCCTGATCTTCCTGAATGGCAATGCTGAACGATGATTCAATCGGAATAAAAAGCAACACAAAATCGGGCGAATTTAAATGGCGCGCCGACTGGTAATGTTTTTCGCTTAAACCCTTGCAATGTGCCTTCAAACTTAAAATATGGTCTTTTACATATTTGGCGCGTTCTTCCTCAGTTTCCGCATTCACAGCTCTTTCGTAGGCAATGAGCGAAACTTTTGAATCGACGATAATGTGTTTGTTATCGGGCAGGTTAATCACAATATCGGGCTGAATTCGTCTTCCGTCTTCCGAAGTATCGCTGAACTGTTTTTCGTATCCCTGTGCTCCTTCATTGAGTCCCGAGCGTTCGAGAATTCGTTCCAAAACTACTTCGCCCCAGTTTCCCTGTTTTTTTACATCTCCTTTCAAGGCTTTGGTAAGGTTGTTGGCTTCCTCGCTGATTTTCGAATTCAGGTCGAATAACTTCTTTAATTCTGCTCTCAAATCGGTCTGATCTTTTAACCCCTGTTTGTAGGTATCTTCCACTTTACGCTCGAAAAGCTCGATTTTTTCCTTTAAAGGATTTAATACATCGCCCATGTTTTTCTGATTGGTGGCGGTAAATTTTTCGCTGTTTTTCTCCAGAATTTTGGCTGCAATATTTTCAAATTCGAGGGTGAATTTTTTGTGGAGTTCGTCGATATCGCGTTTTTGAGTTTGCAGTTTGTCGAACAGTGAATTATTTTCAGCTTCGGCAAGCGTTACCTGCCGTTGCAATTGTTCGCGTTGTTTTGTCAATTCGGCAATTTGACCGGCAAGTTTTGAATTTTCAGTTTCTATTATTTTCAGGCGTTCTTCATTTTGTACAACTAATTTTACCTGTTTCTTTTCCCTGTTTTGCTGAAATACCCTGAATACCAGAATACCCAACATAAATCCGGCTGCCAGACCGGTTATTATCGAAAATATTTCCATGTTTATTTTAAATTTATTGGCTAAAATTTCATATTCTGTTTAGAAAATCATACAAGTTTTCATCTGCATCCAGATTAAGTTTTTTCCGCAGACGCGAACGACTGATGTATGAACTGGATGGCTGTATATTCATTATATCGGCAATTTCCTTTGAGTTAAGCCCAATCTTCAGGTAGGCACACAACCGAAGATCATTGTTGGACAAACCGGGGAATTTCTCTTTTAGTTTTTTGAAAAAATCCTGGTGCAGTTCATCCATCTGAATCGCAAAAGTTCTGTCATCAACATCCAGATAATGGTCAAGAATCCTTTGCATTTCGGAAAGTTTGATTTTGAAAAGCGCCGGATTCTTCAGAGCTTTATCACAATTCTCCTTCAGGGTCAGAATTAACCGGTTTTTTTCTTCATTCTCCCTCGCTTTGCCCGCCAACTCAATGGTTTTATTCTTCATTTGTTGTTTCAACTGCTCAAACTCATTTTTCAGCCTCTTCTGCTCTAAAAACAGTATTTCCTGTTTATGTTTCTCAGCTTGTTCGCTCAGTGAGTTTTTTTCGCGGAATAACAACTGTTGTTTTTGTTTTTTAAGAGATTGATTATGCCACGCACGTAATAAAAGAACTACTGAAAACAGCAGCAAAAAATACCCAATTTGAGCATACCATGTAAGGTACCATGGAGGTAAGACCCGAAGCTGTATAACCATTTCATCAGTGATTATTCCTTCAGTTGAAGCCCTCATAATTATATTATGCTCGCCATGCCTAAGCCCCGATATATCGAAAATGTTACCGGAAACCCATGAACCCCATTCCTCATCATCTATTTTGTACTGATAAAACACATTGTTCCGGTTCGGAACAATACACTCTATCCTGAAGTTATTAAATGGATTAGGCACCTGGGCACCATTGTAAATCAGTCTTTTTTCATTATTCCTGAGCGCTTCAATTTTGCGAAGGATTAAACTGGGTTTTCCTTGATTTACCGGCCCATTAAACATGCGATATTTCAACGAAAAACCGTTAAAAACAGGATAGAACTCATAAAACTGATTCAAGGTAACCGGTCTGTTTATGCCAGGCAAAAGACCCTCTATTTGATTAGAAATGATTGGATTATCTGCCGGGACAAAACTTTTTCCGTTTTCATCATACGTAAATTGCGAATTGCTGGTGATTACCCGAATCCCAATGCTGTCTTTTACCAAATAGGGTTCGCCATCCACAAAAATACTATCTTCAAAAATGATTCTTTCTTCAGGATATAAATCGTTATTTAAAACAGCCCTTATTATTCCAAAGTTTGGGATATTCACCCAAATTATGTTTTCTTTTTCGATAATGAGTTGATTACATGAGCCCAGTATGAGTTCCATTTTCTTAAGAAATTTCCATTTATCTCCCTCCCTTGAATAGATGAAAATTCCGTTGTAATTACCTGTGAGCAAATAGTTTTTATAGGGTACAATCGTCCAAACACCCTGATTGTTGCCAACCCTTTCAACACTGTTTTCGCGTATAATAAACAAACCCTTATCGTGGCCCATAAACACGGTATTGTCAATATTCTCCAATGTCCAGACCTGGCCTTCGGTTTCGGGAATAATCTGAACCTTGAAAAATTCGAGGTTATTGTTCAGACCATCCCATTCGGATTGGTAACAACCCTGATTGGTGCCCAGGTAAAAAGTATTATCAACAAGCAAGGCAGTTAATCCGGTGCCAAAATCGCCCCTGTAATCAAAAAACCATGTAAAATTGCTATTCAGGTCAAGCGATGAAACTCCATAATCCATCCCTAGCCATAATTTTCCGGCCAGGCTGAAATGCAGCGACAATACGGTGTTACTTGACAATCCTTTATGCCGGTTTATCTGGTGGACGATTTCATGGTCCAACCCGGCAATGTACAATCCTTTCAGTACGGTACCGAACGCAACGTAATTTGATCCGATTTTTTCAAAACTGAATACTTTGGCAACTTTAAGAAGCTCTGACAGAGGATTGTCCAATCTGCTCAAAACACCAGAAACATACTGAAATAATCCCTGTTCGCGGGTAACTGCCACCATTCCCTGCGAATTGTGATACATTCCGATTATATCGGGATTTTTTCCATCGGGATATTCAAATATTTTCTGAAGTGAAAATTCCCTGAAAACAAAAATACCGTTTAATTCATCGGCGAAATACAACTGTCCGTCAACCCAAAAGTTACCAACAAACCCCGAAGGCGCTGCAATTTTTATCAGTTTCTGGTTTTTATACACATAAATATTCTGCTTTGAAACAAAAACAACATCACCGTTTACCTGATGAACATGCCAGAATTCTTCACTCACCTGCTGCAACTCCTTCTGAAAAGGATATAATGAATTATAATCGAAACCCTGAAATTTATTTTTTGTCCAAACTCCAAAATCGAGGTCAGACCCCGTGTATATCAGCGAATCGTTTACCACCAATACCGAGCGTGTAAAACCGTTGCTGCCCTTAAAACTGTTCCAGGTTTTTCCCTCGAATTCAAGTAAACCTTTATCGGCTGCCATATAAACAAGGCCATTCGGGGCGCTCTGTATGTTCCAGATTTTACCTTTGTTCAGGTATTGTGCCGGGGTGTAATTTTCAAGTAACGGCACACCTTTTTCGGGAATTATTTGAGCAAAACCAACTGTTGCGCCCCACAAAAAGAGAAAAGGATATATGACCTTTCGTTTCAATTAATCGGTCTAAAGATGTTTAAAACACCTTGCAATATATATAAAAAAAGTGTTTGATTCAATGAAGTATTTTTGGAATGACCAATTATTTTTTCTGCCTTGCTTTCAACAATTTTCTGTCTGCCAATTAATATACCCCTCTGCAATTCTCCTGTAAATAAACACTTAATCTTGTTACTTCATTTGCACCTTTTGGAATTTCATCATACTCCAAACCGGGATACGACTGCATCTCCTGCCATTTTTTAATTGTTGCGCTAAAAAACTGAGAAGCAGTTGGATCAGCTTCGTAAACTATAATCTCATATCGTTCTCCCTTATCACCTCCAAATCTGGTTATAACCTGCCATTCACCGTTTCTTTTATACGAAGTATTTGTATGGTCCGATTGTGGATAATATCTGTTGTCAGTAGGTTTTAATACTACCCATATATCCTTATCATGAGATTCGGGATAAACGCCGTAAGTTAAAATCCTGCATTTTACAGAATCATTTTCAATTGGCGACAAAACCTGAATCTTTTTTACAGGATATTCAACCTGTGCTTTGTTCCCTAATTCAGGTTTTTCAATCTGACCCGGATAGTTTGCACCGTCATACGCGTATGCACCATAAAACATCAATAAAATACCGAATATGGCCATCGGGATTTTTACTTTAGAGTCGATTAAATCAAGTGAGGAGCCTTTTACTGTTATGCTATCTACAATCGAAATCAGAATGAGAACAGCACCAATGATTATAATGATTAATTCTGAAGACATATTCTTAAAATTTATAAATGTTTAATTAGTATTTATTGAACGCACATCCTTTAATCAGATATCATTTTTTACCTTCGGATTAACTTTTTAATTGCCATTTTGGGTGTTCTGTCAATATAAAACAGACCCCAGTGCTTTTCAGGCTCAAGCGGTTCGGGTGAGCCTTTCCATTTTTCGTCAAATGCTTCGAAGAAAAAGGTGAGGATATTTTCATGATCCACCCAATCCATCAGCATTTCATAATATATACTCTGGTACTCTTCATTCACATATTCAGGATTGATTCCCTTTCCGTTCGAATTTGTTGCCCAACCTGCTTCGGTAATCACCACCGGGGTTTTCGGAAATTTATGTTTTACCGAATAATAGTTTTCCTTTGAATACAAAAGCGCTTCGTTAATATGTTTGTATTCCCACACCGGATAGGTATGGATGGAAATAAAATCGACTTCTTTGGCAAGTTTCTCCAGTTTATAAAGCCAGGGAACATAGTTCTCGCAAAAAGTAACGGGTTGATGTGCATTTTGCTTAACCATTCGCACATATTCAAGCACTTTATTTTCAGGAACATAATGATCAGTCCATTCAACACAGGCTTCATTCCCAACCGAAAGAGAGAAGATAATTTCAGAATATTGGTTTGCCCATTCAATTAATTTCAGAATTTGTTTCTGGTTGTTGAAAATGTTTTTTTTGAGTTGCTTTTCGGAGTAAACACCCCCTCCCCAAGGACAATTGAAATTGTTCATTTCGGCTTGAATAAAAGCGCCGAGCATTACCTTAAAATCAAGTTTTTCGTTTCTGATTACTTTCAGAACGGTTTCGGCATGTTTATCACAATCATAAAGTCGGAGATATTTCCAATGCCCATGAAGTATAAGCAAGTCTTCCTTCACCTCGTCGTATGTTGGAAAAGTCCCGCCTGGTTGTTGCCCTTGTCTGAAGCCTGAATAACAAAGCGCCCGGCCTTTTGCGATATTTAATCTCCGAAATGTGTTCATATCAGAATTTCAGGTTTCCGATCTTGTCCCATATTCCCCAATAAGCGCCCACTTCGCCTTCGGTACTTACTTTCCACGATTCATCGAATGAGGAGAAATAAAAAACTTCAATATTTTCGTCCATTGCCCATAACTGGATCAACACAAAATACTTCAAAGCATTGCTATGCGAAGGCACAGCATTACCAAGGCTTTCGCCCCTTGATGGCCAGCCGGTTTCGGTGATTATCACCTTTTTCCCTTTCGCAGCAATTGATGCCTGCCGGTACATTTGCTGCATGTGCTGAAGTGAATACTTAAAATCAGTGCCTTCCCAGAAAGGATAACAATTGCAAAGAATTACATCGCAAAGATCGGCTATCTCTGGTTTTTGGGTAAATTCATAGTAAGCATCAACGTAACTGACAGGTATGTGTGGTATTTCACTTTTTACCTTTTTAATAAAACCAATCAGCTCTTCTTCAGAAATATCTTTCCGGTACAGCACTTCGTTTCCAACTGCAGCAATGTCAACCACTCCTTCTTTTGCCAGCTTTACCAGGTTTTCAATTTCCAACTGGTTTTTCTCCTCATCTTTACCCAACCAGGCGCCCACCAGTGTTTTCAATCCATATTCCCTGGCAATACGGGGGATAAGGTCGTTCCCTTCGATGCATGAAAATGACCTGATCCAGTTTGTATAAGGCTCCAGCGCAATAATGCGCCGCCTGATCTGTTCTTCCCCAATGATATCGCCGGGTTTTTGTCCGTCTTCGTACAAACTAAAACAGAATCCGTGAATTTTTCCATACAATAATTCAATAAACAGGTTTCTGATATCTTCATCAGATGTATTTTCAAGATACCGGGACTTTGCCAGTTTTCCCGATGCCTTAAAACTTAAAAATTGATCTGGCCTGAATGACATATCTTTGATTATTAAAAATTAATACTTTTCCAAATTTTGTATAAGTGTTTTTACAACTCTCCTCTGCGGCTTACCAATTCTTCTTTAATTTCTCTGGCCTTTTTCTCGGTGAGGTCGTATCCCCACATCACCCAAATGGCCAAAGCAGCAGTAAATGCCGGCACAAAAATATCGGCAAGCCTAAGGTTGGTAATGGTATCGGCGGTTTGCTGAGCTGCAAGCTGGTTAAAACCTACCGTTTTAAGCACCAATCCACTCAAAACCAGTGCAAGGCCCTGGCCCAGTTTTACCATCCACCAGTAAATTGCCCCAAAAGTGCCTTCCTTGCGGGGCATTCCGTTGTTCAACTCATCGAGGTCGCAAACATCGGCGGTCATACTCATCATCAGGGTAAACAAACCCCCGATTCCAAATACCATAAAGGGAACAGGCATAAAAATCATCCATAGATTTTCAGGATTGAAACCCCACCATTTGAGGGCATATCCCACAATTGAAATCATGGTTGCATAGATGAAAGCTTTTCGTTTACCCCATTTGTTTGCCATCCATGTAATAATGGGAATAACCAAAAAAGCAGTTGACATTGCACTGACTGTTGAGAACCAGGCAGGCCATGTGCCGGCGAGACCATAATCACCCTTAAACATATAAAAAACAATAATGAAATAACTAAATGAAGCAACCATCTGAAAGCCGTTAAACACCAAAAATGTTGCTCCGCAAAGTCGTACAAATGAGACATTTTTGAAAATGAGCACCATATTTTTAAGCAAACCTTTAAAATTACTGGCAATGTTTTTAAAGGTGAGTTCGTCCCTGTTGGTCAGGTTCGTCTGGTCCATTTCCTTGCAAAACAGGGCAGGCAACATACCCAGAACCATGCAAATTGCGCCAACAATTATGGCCAGCCTTCGAACGCCAATGGCCTGTGTCTCGAATAAATCGGGGTTGGCAATGAGCACCCAAAACCAAGGCACTATCATCCATGCTACTTGTCCCAGAGTTTGCGAAAATCCCATTAGTCGCGTGCGCTCGTTGTAATCCGATGTCATTTCGTAACCCAAACCGATCAGCGGTGTGCTGAACATGGTATTTCCAAGCAGATATACCATGGAAAGAATTAAAAAATACCAGAAATTGTACATCTGTGAATTTTCGGGATTGAGTTGCCATAACACGGCAAACAGAATTCCGCTAAGAATTGCGCCAATAAAAATGTAGGGTTTCCGGCGGCCAAACCTCGATTTTGTATTGTCAGTTATATAACCCATAATGGGGTCTGTAATAGCATCGAAGAACCGGGGCAAACCTCCCAGCAAACCTGCCAGAAAGGGGTCCATTCCAAATGCAGTCAGCAGAAAGAAGGCGAAAACCCCTAACGCGCCGGGCAACAGGTTATTAACCAGGTGACCTGCACCAAATGCTGCTTTTTGTCCGAGGGGAACCCGGTCTTTTAGTGGTGTTACATACTTGGACATAATTTATCGATTTTTTAGTTTAAAATAGTTTTTCAAATTCTGTTTAAACGGCCGGTATCAAAACCGTTTGTATCGCTTTTCCACTTATACTGAAATTAACCGATTTTTCACCAAGCGAAAGTTGAATGTCTTTCTTTTCTTTTTCAGGATTGAAGATGACTACTGCGATGCTTCCATCAGGATTGCGGGCTGCAGTTACCATCAAATTGTCAGCGGTATTTTCAAATCCAATCCGCACCGCGCCTGGCCTGATATACCGGCTGAAATGTGCCAGTGCATAGTATAATGGAGTAATGTAAACTTCATCCTGCTCCGGATCAACAATTACGGGTGCAATACACCAGTTTTTTGCCCAGTTGGGGCCACCCTTTTTGTCGAGTACCATGTTCCAGTCAATCCAGCCATCAACACCGTTGTTGAGGCAGCCGATAATGTCTCGTGCATAGCGGAACACCGGAACGTATTTTGGGTGCAGGTGTTTCAGGTTAGCGGGAGCCCAATCCCAGCCCCAGTCTTTTGCCTCTTCCGACCAATACCAGGCATCGTCGTTCCACAGGGGAACCTGGGCATCGATGCAGGCTTCGGTGTTAATCAGATGCTTTTTAGGCGCTTTGCTTTTTACATACTGCAAAGCCTCCGGAAAGTATTCAACAGTACTGGCATACCAGTGTACCGCCGTTCCATCGAAATAATCCCTTGCTTCTTTATCGCCAAACATTACATCTACCCAAATCCTTAATTGCTCATCCCGGTTTTGGTCGAACCCCAGGATTTTTACTTCATGGCCGTCAGACTTCAATTTAGGCCCCAAATGGTTTTTCACAAATTCTGCCATTTCCTGCGGTGTGTAATGCATGCTTTCCCAGTTGTTGTCGTTGCCCAGTGGTTCGTTTTCAACAGTAAAACCCCAAATATCAATGCCTTCAGCTTTATATGCATCAATGTAATTTGAGAAAAACAAAGCCCAGGTTTCGTAATATTCGGGCAACAATTTTCCGCCACGCCAACTGTTGTTGTCTTTCATCCACGGAGGGGCTGTCCACGGCGATGAAATGATTTTGAAACCGTCCTTTGAAATGGCCTGTGCATCCTTAATCATAGGAATTATATCATCCATGTCTTCTATGATGGAAAAATGTTCCAGTTTTACATCGCCTTCAACCGGTGCGAATGAATAATTTCCCAGCGAAAAATCACAGGAGTTCATGTGAGTGCGCGTGAGTGAATACCTGGCACCCGACTCCCCAAAATAAGCTTCCAGAATTTTGTAGCGGTTTTCCCTGCTCACCTGGTTTAGTAACCAGGCAGATGCTTCGGTAAACGAACCGCCAAAACCGGTAATGGTCTGAAATTCTTTCCCGGGTAAAATGGAAATTTTCACCACAGTATCTGCTGCCGGAAACTCATCTAACCGGGTAAGCTTATTGCCGTTTGCGGACGTTTCAAAAATTTCAACATCCAATGTTTTCGAATTCATACAACTGCTCATGAGAAAAACGATGGTTATAAAAAATATCAGACCTGTTAAAATTGATTTCATCCTGTTGAAATTGATTTAGTTGGGTTCCGTGACTTCTGTTAAAGCCGGAGGTACTTTCACATCCTGCATCAGTGAATCAAGGTTGCCGTTGTAAGTTTTGGTAATCGGTTTCCCATTACGCGTTAATCCATTAAATATTCCGTCATCCACCAAATTCCACAACACGTATTTAGCCTGTGACTGAAGATTAATCAGCCCAAAATGATTTTCTGAACCGTTTGAATTTGCAGCATCTTTCCATTGCTCATCGAAGGCTTCAAAATAGAAACAAGTAATGCCTTCCTTGTCTGTCCATTCGCGCATGAGTTTGTGATACTGCGCCGATTTGTATTCATCGGTTGCCCTTGAGCCATCATAACCATATAATTCCTGTGATACAGTGGACCAGCCTGTTTCACCAATATGAACAGGCTTGTTAATTCCGAGGCTTTGCATGTATTTCACCACACTTTCGTATTGTGAAATGGCGTAGTTCTTCGCACGCAGCATGGCTGCATCAATTTTTTCAAGATCCGGCAGAGGTTCTTCGGCTTTGGGTACCCTCCAGAATTCGGCATTGTAATGGGTGTCGTGCATGGGATAGGTGTGCATGGAAATAAAATCGACTGCCTCAATTAACTTGTTCAGGTCATCTTTATGGTATTCACTGTCCCCACCGCCCCACGAAGCAAAGTTATCGGAACTGGTAATCCAGAGAGATTCAGGCAATTCACCCTTTTTCTTCAGGTCTTGTAAATTGTTCACCCATTTCAGGATAATACTGGGTTCAACATAGTAATTCCATGCCCAGTGTACCATCGCCTCATTGCCAACAGCAATAATTTTTACGATATCCGGATATTGCCTCGTTAGTTCCACCGCACGGGCCACTTCAACTGTATTCCTTTCGCTTTCCTCGTTCCGGATGCGTTCGGGCAAATCGGTCCAGGCATTTTTACAGTCAATCCAGGCGCCCAGCATCAGGTACATTTCAAAACCAGGGACTTCCTGTTTTAATTGCCTGATTGCTTCCAGCAAATTAGCCGCCTCGTCGTGATGGACATTATAACTCCGGAGTAACTTGATTCCCATGGCCGAAAGTATTTTCATATCTTCTTTTAGTTGGGGAATGGTTGGTTGAATGTCTCTCGTATTTTCGCGGTAACCTCCATACGAAATGGCCCGGTATTCAGGGTTGCCCATAATTTCGGCTGCAGTTTTTCCGGGATTGACCGGAACTCTGGTGCATGAAATCAGTAACACCAAAACAACGAGTGAAGTCAGAAATGACAGAAACCTGTTGGATTTGAATGATGTTATATGTTTTATTCCGGACATATCTGTTTTATTGCATGTTAATCGTTTTTTACTGACACTACCACTTTTTCAACGATTCCGTTTCTTTCGAATATCAGGCTGCTCACATCTTTTGTTAAGGATTTTCCGTTAAAAATCTCCTTCACTCCATCCGTGTAATAAACAGAAACGTTGTTACTGTCAGAAAGTGAATAAATCACAGGGGTCTGGCAAAAGGTAATTGCCAGTTGTCCTGAAGAGAGTTTTATTTTCCCTTTTTCTCCACTAAACTTGTAATAGACAAAAGTCTGTTCCTCTTTAAGAAATTCATCTTTCCTGAGCAAACGAGGCTCAAAGCTCAAAACGCCTTCGCTTACTTTTATCCCCGTTTCACTCAACCTGACCAGTAGATCTTCCTTAACCTGACCGGTCATACCCGGCTGCTGAGCGCCACGGTGCAGAGGTGTGTGCGAGTAAGGATCGGTTGGAAATGCTCCGTAAAGTTGTGGAGATTTATGCACGCCTATGCCTGCCTCAATTTCGTAAAAATGAACCAAAAGCCTACCGGTTACCTTTTTATCAGCATTTTCTTCAAGCGCTTTCAGGCAACATTCCTGAACTGCGAGGTGCAGTTTCGAAACCATGTGCCAATAGATGGAACCCAAACCTTCATAAGAAAAAAATGTGCCCGACCTTCCGGTAAATTCCTTGTGCCTGAATACTTTCTCAAAAATTTCGAGCATCAGACCTCTTTCCTTTTCCACCAATTCCTTGTAGCCGCTAATGGATAATTCATCCAACGAATTGTTCAGATCGCCGGCATTTTTAAAGTTGCCGTTGAAATGCAATCCTCCCTTCAAATCCTGATCGACAATTTCTTTGTTTCCGTCTTTAACCAGATTCTCAATTAATTCCGACTTTTGAGCTTCCTGCATAGGAATGACATTCTTCTGCAGAAAACCAGGAAGGTTTTTATTGGGGTACAAAATGTAACTGTATTGGTCGTGACGGAATAAAGCGCTGTTTTTAAGCGCTTCCAACACCTCCAGCGCCTGTTCAGGTGTTAAATACCCCGAACTCAAAACGGCAACCTGTCCTTCAAGCATTTCGCTGAGATGCGAACAGGCAACTTCAGTTTCGGTGGCAGTCATCAGGTTATATGCATGATAAAGTTTATCGCTCCTCTGACTGGCGCGGATGGAATGTCGAATATATCCGAGGCAATGTTTTGTAAACTCTTTCAGGTCATTTATAGAAATTTCAGTTTTTACACCTGCGAAACCATTTTTATAAATTTTATGCCGATAGTTTGATGCAGCCCAACCCAGCCGGTCGAGAATGGTTTTTCTGTCTTTATTGTTGATGTTTTTCAATAGCAAAGGATTGAATTCCAACAGCGTGTCCGCAACTTCGCTGAAAAATTCCGACATCTCCTGCGATATCTTCACGCTTTCGGGCGGACAGTTTTCGAGGATTTGATGGAAAAACTTCAAAAACCGGTGTAAATAATTAAGTGTCACCATGGAAACGCCATTTCCCACAAGGGCATTATTCGCATCGTTCCATTCAGGCCTTTGCGTGTTCATCCAAATGCCGGCCTCCGGAATAAAATTCGACATTTTTGCCAGTACCGTTGCCAGCACCTTTTCAATGAAATTGACATGGTAAATTTTGCTGTTGCCGACGGTTAGCAATGCTCCATCGGCTCCAAGTACTTCTCGTCTGCGTCTGATTTCCGCATCCCATTTATGATCAAACCCAATGGTATCTTTCGGATTTTTCAGTATTTGGTCGTATGGCTTAATGATGTATGGAACGGCAGCATACACAAACCATTCCTTACCAAAAAACGACTGCAATGCACCGGGCTGGTACTTTTCAATGATTTCAAAGAATTTCTGCAGGTAAATAATCTGATGATCACCCCAGTAGCCGATGTACGACCAGGGATTGTCGGGTTCGATAGTTTCCCAATCGAAACCGCCTTTTGTAACCCGGTAAGGATTGTATCCATCGAATGTTGAGGCATTCAGAAATTTAAAAATCATCCCGGTGATAAATTCGGGGTACGAATGCGCCAAAGCCTCCCAGTTCTGAAAAATATCCCTCCAGTTGCCTTCGTAATCGAGGATTTCAGAACCATCTTTTTCATTTTGAAGGTTGATGGTAAAATAATTCCACGGGCGACTGGGATCGCCATGTCTGCGGCTGAATTTCAGGGGCAGGTATTCTGTTGAAAGCCTGAATAGATCATTATCGTCAATCTCCGACAATTGGTCCTTTAATGCTGAAAGGGTGAAAGTTTCCTCCAGTTTTTCAATAAACCCCTGGTTTCGAGCGGCAACTGTCTTGTTTGCTTTAGTCAGGTAGCTGCTGAAATCACTTTTCTTTATCTGGTAATTATCGTCGAAAATTCCTCCCCGCATGATATTGAAAAGCACGTTTGAAAAATGCCGGGTATCATTCAGCTTGTCGGACGTGCAGCGGATTCCATCGGCGCCTGCAACCAGTTGTATTAATTTTTCAGTGCCCAAATCAATATCGTCCTGTATCGTTTTTCCGAGGTTTTCGTTGTTTCTGATGGTTTGACAAAGCTCAACTATGCGCGAGTGAGTGTAATTTACATCGGCCACTATTTTCCACTTTTTTTCACTTTGCCCGGGAAGTACAATTTCTGATGAAATAAAGTAGGCACCCTTTTCACCTTTTACATCGAATTCTGCATTAATTTCCTGATTCTTTCTGAACTTGTCGAGTTGCAGTGAAGAAAGCAGGATTTTGGGTTTTTCAATACCCAGCGACCAGGCAATATTGGCCTTCAGCGCTTCACTCGGTTCGGCTTTATCGACAATAATGGCGCTCAGGGCAAAAATTCCTAACCCGGTTTCGGGTTCCAGTTCGCTTCTTTTGTACCCATCCACAAGGTTACTGGTTGAACGTTCCAGGCCACTGGGTACTCCATAAGGCATAATATTCTGAATACCATCGAGTAAAGTTGTTTTACAGACAGTTTCTGACAAGTTGATTAATGTCGCTTTTCGCACAAAACCAAACTTATTCGACGAGTTCCACTGGTATCTGAAAACCAGTTTCAGGTCGTGATTGATTTCCTCGAATATTATTTTGTTGCCATAAATGCTTTTGTACAGGTTCCTGCTTGTGTTAAATTGAAAGGAAAACCTTTCGGAAAAAGGTTCCCAAATCCAGGTTTGTCCGTTCATAGTTACCCTGAGAATTGTTTTGCTTCCGGTTATTTCGGCTGATTCGGTGATTTTATCATCGGTGTAGTACGGAAACAAGGCATATTCAGGATTTTTCCGTCCGGCAGATATCCCGCCGTTGCTTGAAATGAACATCCAGTGATTCGAATCGCTGACGATGCTCATAAAGAAAGGGCGCATGGCATCGCAATTCGCAATTTTAAAGAAGCTTTCATTCTCATATTCCACTACCTGCATTTTCACTTTTTTCATTGCTGCACTTTTATTTTCTTCCTGAACTATTTTGCTCATTGATTGAAAAAAGGTTTTAAAAGAATCACCTCGTTTATTTTACTTCCTGATAAACTTTTACGTAATCGATAATCATTTTTTGAGGGAACGGAGTCTGTACTGTTGGAAATCCCACATAGTTGCCACCCACTGCAACATTCAGCAAAATGAAGAACGGCTGGTTATACACCCATTCGCCGGGCACATCTTTTTGTTCGATGCGCTGGTACAGGTAATCATCAACAAAAAAGTCAATTTTATCTTCATCCCATTCCACTGCAAAAAGATGGAAATCAACATCATATCTGCCATTCGCCAGCGCATAGCTTTTAGTAATTGGGTTGCCACCCGAATATCCGGGTCCATGA
>DATITY010000200.1:0-12158 GCA_035467235.1 Draconibacterium sp.
TCTTTATCATGCCATAAAAGCCGGGCTCGACATGGGAATTGTTAATCCGGGAATGTTGCAGATTTACGACGAAATTCCAAAAGATTTACTTGAAAGAACAGAAGATTTGGTATTGAACCGCCGTCCTGATGCTACCGAAAGGTTGCTCGAATTTGCTGAAAGTGTAAAATCAGGCGGCGCAAAAGAGGAAAAAGTAAACGAATGGCGCGAACTCCCGTTGGAAAAACGCATTGAACACGCACTGGTAAAAGGCTTCCCCGAATTTGTAGATGAAGATATGGCCGAAGCAGTACTCAAATACCAGCCAACGTTGGATATCATCGAAGGTCCGCTGATGGACGGGATGAATGTGGTTGGAGAACTGTTTGGTGCCGGAAAAATGTTCCTGCCGCAGGTAATTAAATCGGCGCGTGTAATGAAAAAGGCAGTTGCCTATTTACTTCCATATATTGAAGCCGACAAATTAAAAAATAATACAGTTGACAACCGGAAGAAAGTGTTGATGGCAACAGTAAAAGGCGATGTACATGATATCGGTAAAAATATTGTGGGTGTGGTTTTGGCTTGCAACAACTACGATATCATTGATTTAGGAGTAATGGTTCCAACCGAAAAAATCCTGGACACTGCCATAAAAGAAAATGTGGATGTGATTGGATTGAGCGGTTTAATTACGCCATCTCTGGAAATAATGGCAGATGTGGCTCGCGAAATGGAACGCCGGAAAATGTCAATACCGGTGCTGATTGGCGGGGCAACCACATCAAAAATTCATACAGCAGTCAAAATCGAAACGGAATATTCGCATCCGGTAATTCACGTAAAAGATGCTTCGCTGGCAGTAAACGTGGTTTCAAATCTAATTGCAAAAAACCAGGTTTATATTGAATCTGTTAAAGCTGAGTATGCCGAAATCCGATCATTTCAGGCACAGCGAAAACCAAAGGAATACCTGACTTTGGAAAAGGCGCGGGCAAATAAATTTAAAATCGATTGGAATAACACACCGATTTACAAACCAAATTTTACTGGTGTAAAACAATTGATTGATTATCCGTTGCAGGAACTTCGGAAATACATCGACTGGACTTTCTTTTTTATCACGTGGGGACTGAAAGGTCATTATCCGCAGATATTTGCTGACGGTGAACAAGGCAAAGAAGCCAAAAAACTGTATGCCGAGGCCAATGAAATTCTCGATGAGATAATTGAAAAGAAAATGTTACAGGCAAATGCCGTGTTTGGAATCTGGCCGGCCAATGCCGATGGCGACGACGTGGTTTTATTTGAAGACGAAACCAGGAAAAAGGAAATCGGGCGATTTTACCATCTGCGCCAGCAGGAAAAGAAAAAGGAAGGAAAAAACCTTTGTCTGGCCGATTTTGTAGCGCCGGTTGAATCGGGGAAAATTGATTACTGCGGAGGATTTGCAACCACCGGCGGAATTGGCATTGAAAAGTGGAAAGACCAGTTCAGGGCTGAACACAACGATTACAAGGCAATTATGCTCGAAGCGCTGGCCGACAGGCTGAGTGAAGCTTTTGCGGAGTTGCTTCATCTTCAGGTGCGAAAAGATTACTGGGGTTATGTGCCCGGTGAAAATCTTAACATGGATGCTCTATTAAAAGTCAACTACCAGGGAATCCGCCCCGCCATTGGTTATCCGGCATGTCCCGAACATTCTGAAAAGGAAAATCTTTTCAAATTGTTAAAAGCAGAAGAGGTTGGTATTACTTTGACTGAGCATTTTGCAATGTATCCGAATGCATCGGTTTCGGGGCAATTTTTTGTGCATCCCGAATCGAGGTATTTCAGTCTTGAAAAAATCGGGAAAGATCAGGTTGCAGATTATGCCAAAAGAAAAGGCGAAACCGTTGAATTTATTGAGAAATTCCT
Source organism: Draconibacterium sp. (assembly GCA_035467235.1). GTDB lineage: Bacteria > Bacteroidota > Bacteroidia > Bacteroidales > Prolixibacteraceae > Draconibacterium. Next base: position 1,897 of record DATITY010000200.1, read on the forward strand.
ACCTACCAATTTGAATTACAAATAGTAGAAATGATTTCCCTTCCTGAGCTGGTTCTTTAATCAAACCTTAATGAACAGTACTGAGATAAAAATTTATCCCTACCGCTGGATGATTCTGGCTGTCTATTTTCTGATTACGGTCATAATTGAAATTCAGTGGCTCAGTTTTGCATCGATTTCATCCGCAGCCCAGGAATTTTATCAAACTACAGCCCTTCGAATCGATTTTCTGTCAATGATTTACATGATTGTCTTCATATTAATGAGCATTCCTGTTTCGTATGTTATTGATACGTATGGATTAAAAACAGGATTATTTGCTGGCGCCCTGCTTACCGGAATATTTGGTGTTTTAAAAGCCCTGGGTGGCAGAAGTCTGTTGATGGTAACAATCGCTCAAGCCGGACTTGCACTGGCACAACCATTTATATTGAATTCTGTTACCAAAGTGGGAGCAAAGTGGTTTCCGGTGAACGAACGGGCAACAGTTGCCGGATTGGGTTCACTGGCTCAGTACATTGGAATTATTGTTGCTTTGGCAGTAACTCCGTTATTAATTTTAGAAAATCAAAGCAATTATGGTATTGAAAAGATGCTTTGGATCTATGGAATTATTTCTTTGGCAGGTTCCGTTTTGTTATTGGTTTTTATGCGCGAAGAGCCGCCTACTCCGCCAACTGTGAAAGAATTTGCAGAAAGGATTTCTCCGGCTCAGGGCATTTCGGCGGTGCTAAAAAATCGCGACATGCAGTGGCTTTTGCTCCTGTTTTTTATCGGACTTGGAATTTTTAACGCGGTCAGTACGTGTATTGACCAGATTTGTAAAAGCCTGACTATGGAACAAACCGGGATGATTGGCGGAATTATGCTGGTTGGCGGAGTTCTGGGAGCCTTGATTTTACCCGCGATTTCAGATAAAAAAAGAAAAAGAAAACCTTTCATTGTTTTATGTATTGTTTTAATGTTGCCGGGATTAATTGGGCTAACCATTTTCAAAGATTTTATTCCCATGCTTGTATCGGCCTTTGTATTTGGCTTCTTTATAATGAGCGCGGGGCCTATCGGGTTTCAGTATGGCGCTGAAAAAAGTTATCCGGCCCCGGAATCAACTTCTCAGGGAATAATTTTAATGGTAGGGCAAATTTCAGGGATTATTTTTGTTTTTGGACTGAATAAACTGGGCGTTACAATTGCCATGTTTTCATTTGTCATTCTAACTGTATTCAACATTTTCCTGAGTACCAGGTTAAAGGAATCGATGAACAGTTTTCTTTAGAAAATATGGATTAAATCGGTGTAAATGGAGTAGTTGGATTTTCAGTTAAAAATTAACAATTATCTTTTATTACTTTTGCGATCAATAAATTCTCAATAAAAAATGGCGAAAAAAACAAAAAATGCCGGAGGTAAAATCCTCTTTTTCATTCTGGGTCTTCTGGTAATGCTGGTTCTCGATATGATTTTTCATTTTAACAATTCTGTTCAGAAAGAGATTGACAGCGGTTTGAACAAAGCACAGAAAAAAATTGAAAATGTATTGAAATAATTGAAAATGAAAGTAATAGATATCATAAACAAAGCTGAAAAAACTGTTTTTTCATTTGAACTTTTACCCCCACTGAAAGGGAATGACACGAGGAAAATGTACCAGACCATTGAAAGCCTGATTGATTTCGACCCAAAATACATCAACATTACCACGCACCGCGACGAGCTTGAGTTTAAGGAAATGCCCGATGGAACCATTGTAAAACGTACAGTGCGCAAACGTCCCGGAACTGTTGCCATTGCTGCCGATATTCAGCACAAATTCGGGATTCCTGTGGTGCCGCATATTCTTTGTGGTGGATTTACAAAAAGCGAAACCGAACATGTTTTAATCGATCTGAATTTTCTTGGAATAAAAAATGTTTTGGCGCTTCGCGGCGATGGCACAAAGAACCAGCATGTTTTTCAGCCTGAAAAAAACGGCCATTCGAATGCAAACGAGCTGGTCGCTCAAATAAAAGATTTGGGAAGAGGCAAGTATCTCGACGAAGATTTGAAAAATAATATGGCGCTCGATTTTTGCATCGGCGTTGCGGGTTATCCGGAGAAGCATTTTGAAGCCCCTAATAAAGCACAGGACCTGATTTATTTAAAACAAAAAGTGGATGCCGGCGCCGATTATATTGTAACGCAAATGTTTTTCGATAACCGAAAGTATTACAATTTTGTGAAAAAATGCCGTGAATTGGGTATTACAGTTCCCATCATACCCGGAATTAAACCCATAAATTTAGTCAATCAGTTAACTGTTTTGCCTAAAATTTTCAGTATCGATATTCCAATGGAACTGGCAGCAGAACTGGCTAAGTGCAAAACAAACGACGAAGCGGCAAAGGTCGGAACCGAGTGGGCCATTTACCAGTCGAAAGACCTCGTGTCCAACAATGCACCTTCACTTCATATCTACACCTACGGAGTTTCAGACAATGTAAAGGAAATTGTGAAAGCGGTATTCTGAACTGCTTCAGTTTCCCATTTTCACCTGGCTGTTAATTTTATCGTTTTCAGCCTGATTTTTAAATTTCAGGGTGTAAATCATGGCTTCAACCTGCTGCAAAAAATTACGCTTGTCCTTGCTTGGAGCATAAACGTATCCAAAAGCTACAACAATCCTCTGGTTCGATGCATCCAGTTCGGCCAGCGAAATATAAGGCCCTCCCATGTAATCGTTTTCAAGCCGCCAAAGTCCGCGCATTTCGGAAGCGTAATTTTTATTGTGTTCTGTGATAGTAAAAAACTGATCCAATCTTTTTTCAATACTCATGTAACTTCCTGCAAGGGGGCCTGGAATATTCTTTCTAAGGACGCTGTCGTTAAGCGCAACCAGGTAATTTACAGTGAATGTTGAATCGGATTTGTAAGGAAATGAATAAAGAATTATACCTTGAGAAATATCGGGGGTTTCGTATTTATACCAGATAAAATCAGTATCCTTTTTTGCAACAACAAAACCCGGGGGAACCTTCATCGTTAGCCCAAATTCATTATTTAACACATTGTAAATGATTTTCTCGTAGCTTTTTTCATATGTTGCTGCAAGTCTCTTTTTTTCGGCTGAAATAAAATACGATAAAATTTTATTGCTGTTTTCGTTGAATAACTGTTCAAACTGTTCGGCATCTTTTGCCTTAATCTCAACCGTAGCTTGTGGAAAAGCCCATGCATTGTCCTTCATTAATACTTCTGGTGTGGAGATAGTTGATGAAATTCTGACTTGAATGATGTTACGCGTGGTTTTAAATATTTTTTTGAAAGCGCTGGGTGCTACATTTATTAAGCCAAAAACAGGTTCTTGCTGTGGAAGTCCGATTTGTGGCTGCCCCAAAGTATTGCGCATTAATTCGCCGGGTTTCCCTTCCCACGAATCTTCAGCAATTACTACTAAAATTTCATTGGCTCTTCCCGTTATGTTTTGCCTCATTACGGTCGAATCGTCTGAACAGGAATGAAATAACACGAAAGCAAAAAAAGCAACAATCAGCAGTTTAAAATTTTGTTTCATTTTTCAAACTTTTTAAATTTCTGCAGATATTTACCACAAAAACTTTACCATAAAAAAATCCTGTATCTGAATATATCAGAAACAGGATTTATTAGTATATCTTTTCGATATTACCTTTCAATTTTTCCAGGATCCGCTTTTTCGTCGGGCTCATCCTCACCTTTACTGGCCTTTTTAAACTCGCTCATCCCTTTTCCAAGACCCTTCATTAACTCGGGGATCTTACGTCCGCCAAAAAGTAACAGAACTATTATCAGTATTACAATAACTTCCTGTGGCCCAACTATACCTGCTATTACAAATAAATTCATGATATTGATTTATAATTGATTTATGACAAAAATAGAATTTTTTTAATTAGAAAGTACCGTTTATCATTTTTATTATGTCGTTGGCGTTTGCATAAAGTACCAACGCCAAAAGCAAAACCATTCCTGCAATTTGCGCATATTCCAAAAATTTCTCTCCTGGTTTGCGTCCCGTGATAATTTCTCCCATTAAAAACATGACGTGTCCGCCGTCCAGAGCCGGAATTGGCAACAGATTCATAATGGCAAGAATAATTGAAATGAAAGCCGTCATATTCCAAAACGAGTACCAGTCCCATGTTCCAGGGAAAATGTTACCGATAGTAGCAAATCCGCCGAGAGATTCATAAGCTTTGGCTTCTTTATTGAAAAATAGGCGAAACTGTTTCAGATAGTCGCCGGTAGTACGAAAACCTCTTTTAATTCCGGCAGGAAATGATTCGAAAAATCCATATTTCACAGTTTTGTATTCAAAAAGATCTAAATTATTATAAGCTGCATAAAAGCCAATTTTTCCTTCTTCAGTAACATTAACTGTCTGTGTAATTGGTTTCCCGTCACGAACAATCTCCAATTCAATACTTTCTCCCTTTTTCGAGCCCAGATAATCTTTGAACTGATCATAAAACTCAAATGTTAATCCATCCACACCGGCAAAAATATCTTCTTTCCGAAGGCCAGCTTTTTGGGCAGGCGAATCTTTCTCCACTTTCCCAACTTTAATGTCGAACGGAGTACGCGGAACCATCACCGATTTGCTTTTTAAAAGAAGCGCTAAATCTGAGTCGCTTATTTCAACATCAGTTTTTTGTCCGTTTCTTTCAACTTGTACTGTTTTCGCGTTATCGAGAACTATGGTGGGAATAATAGCTGAAAAACTTTCGATATAAATGTTATCAACCGTTAGAATTTTATCGCCATTCTGAAATCCGATTTCCTTTCCAACTTCGTTTACTTCAATTCCGTATTTTGCATTTTCTGTGGGAAGAAATTCTTCACCCCAGGCATACATAATCCCAATGTATATTAGCATTGCAAACAGAAAGTTCATGAGTACACCGCCGGTCATAATCAGCAATCGCTGCCATGCCGGTTTTGAACGAAATTCATACGGTTGGGCAGGTAATTTCATGGCTTCCTTGTCCATCGATTCATCAATCATTCCCGAAATTTTTACATAACCACCTAAAGGCAACCAGCCAATTCCGTACTCAGTATCGCCTTTTTTCACTTTAAACAGCGAAAACCATGGATCAAAGAAAAGGTAAAATTTTTCGACCCGGGTTTTAAATAACCGGGCAAACATAAAATGCCCAAATTCGTGCAACACGACAAGAATTGATAGGCTTAAAAGTAACTGTGCAGTTTTTATTAATATCGTCTCCATTCAAATATTCGCTCTTATTTTTAATTATTAGTCAACAACTTAGTAATGCTTCTTGTTTCGGAATTTGTTTCGATTAAATTTTCAAGTGTGGGTTTTTCAATAAACGTAACTTTCTGCATTACTTTTTCTATAATATCCGGCATTTGAAGAAACGCAACTTTGTTATTTAAAAATGCCTCAACAACCACCTCGTTTGCAGCGTTTAAGATACAAGGCATATTACCTCCGGATTTCATTGCTTCAAAAGAGAGTGCAAGGTTACGAAAAATTTTTGTATTTGGGGGTTCAAAATCCAGTCTGGGGTAATTTAGGAAGTTAAACCGGGAGAAGTTGCTTTTAATTCTGATGGGAAATCCCAAGGCATATTGAATTGGCAATTTCATGTCGGGCAGGCCCATCTGGGCTTTCATCGATCCATCTTCGAACTGAACGATGGAATGAATAACCGATTGTGGATGAACGATAACTTCGATTTTAGATGAAGGTATTCCAAATAACCAGCGTGCCTCAATCATTTCGAATCCTTTGTTCATTAATGTTGCCGAATCAATAGTTATTTTTGCTCCCATCGCCCAGTTTGGATGGTTTAATGCATTTTCGACAGTAACATTCTGAAGTTCTTTTTCGGTTTTACCGCGAAACGGACCACCTGAGCAAGTGAGGTATATTTTTTCTACCGGATTTAAAAATTCGCCCACAAGACACTGAAAAATGGCAGAGTGCTCAGAATCGACCGGGAGTATCTCAACTTTCGTTTCAAGGGCTGTTTTTGTAATAATTTCTCCGGCAACCACCATCGTTTCCTTATTGGCAAGCGCTATATTTTTCCCGGCCTTAATTGCGTGATAGGTCGGCATTAAACCCGAGTAACCTACCATTGCAGTTAACACCAAATCAATGGTTTCCATTTGAACCACCTGATTCAGCGCGTCGGCACCGGCATATACTTTTATCTGTTCGTTTTTTAATGCTTCCGAAACGTATGTGTATTTATCAGAGTTTGCAATTACCACTGCGTTTGGCTGAAATTGTTTTGCCTGGGCAATTAAAATATCGACATTATTATTTGCGGTAAGTACTTCGACTTCAAATTTATCTGGATTCTGTTTAATTACTTCCAGTGCCTGTGTACCGATTGAACCTGTTGAACCAAGAATGGCTATGCGTTTTTTCATTGATTAAAAGTCGATATATTGTTCAGGATTTAAGGCATTTCCGCGGTGCCACAGCTCGAAATGCAAATGCGGGCCTGTTGAAAGTTCACCCGAATTGCCAATAATCGCAACTGCTACGCCGGCTTTCACTTTATCTCCGGTTGATTTCAGCAGTTCGGCGTTGTGTTTATAAACCGAAACCAAATCAGCTTCGTGCTGAATATACATCACATAACCTGTTTCAAGCGTCCATCCCGAAAAAATTACCGTGCCCTCTAAAATTGTGGAAATTCGTGCATTTGGATCACTAACAAGGTCAACGCCAAAATGGTCGGTTGATAAATTAAAATGATTGGTAATAATACCTTTTACCGGAACATAAAAGTGCATTTGGCTCAATTCGGTTTTTTTTCGGGTATTGTTTTGAATTGATAAACTGGTTTGTTCGGCAAGCAGGTTATCCTGAAAGATTGAATCATGATTATAATTTGTGAAACTGACATCGTAAGATTCGGTTGAAGTGTCAATAACAATATTATCTTCGGGTACCTCTCCCGAAACGATTGCTTTTATTCCTTTAAAAAATTCATCGCGTTTGGCCAGTTCAATTTCCAGTGAGTCAACTTTTAGCGCAGTTTCTACCATCATTTGACGCTGTTTTGCATCAGGATAACCGGGAATATATTCACGCAATCCGGTCGCAGCTATCAGAAATGTAACCAGAATAACAATTATAGATGATGCTAAACTTACTGCACCAAATACTTTTAACCGCGAGAGTTTCATGCTCCAAACCGATTGAAAAGTAGAATCGTTGAAGATGGTTAACCGATACTGATCTTTTAATTTATCTAAAAAAACTCTTTTCTTTTTTTCTCCCACACTGTTAATCTTTAAAGAGGTACAAATTTAGAAAGAATTGATAAACAATTTGGTGGTTTATAATTTTTTAACCACTCCTGGTTTATTCCCTTTTTATTAATCACACAGTTCTGTAAGATTTTATGAATAAAAAAGACATATATCACGTGACGATGATTTTTGAAAAATTATATTTGCAAACTCCATAAAAAGTAAGATAGAACATGAGGAAAATTAATTTACTACTACTGCTTGTTGTATTTTTTTGCGGATCGGCAGTAGCTGATGAAGGAATGTGGTTGCCTTCGCTGATTCATAAACTGAATATCTCGGATATGCAGAAAATGGGTTTAAAATTGAGTGCTGATGACATTTACAGTATTAATAATTCAAGCCTGAAAGATGCAGTTGTAGCGCTTGATCGCGGTTCGTGTACTGCAGAAGTCGTTTCGAAAGACGGATTACTGCTCACCAATCATCACTGCGGTTATAGCGAAATTCAAAGTCATTCGAGTGTTGAACACGATTATTTGCAGGATGGTTTTTGGGCTATGTCCCGGGATGAAGAGCTACCAAATCCGGGCAAAACAGTTACATTTCTAATAAGTGTTGAAGATGTTACTTCGCAGGTACTGGAAGGTGTAACCGATTCAATGAGCGAAGAAGAAAGGAATAAAATGGTTCGAAAAGTGTCAACGGAACTGGAGAATAAAGCGAAAGGCGACACACATTACGAAACTTATGTTCGTAGTTTTCTAAGTTCAAACCAATATTTTCTATTCGTGGTTGAAACGTTTAAAGACATCAGATTGGTAGGCGCCCCTCCACAGGCTTTGGGCAAATTTGGTGGTGATACCGATAACTGGATGTGGCCACGTCACACCAACGATTTTTCGATGTTCAGGGTTTATTGCGGTCCCGATGGAAAACCCGCTGCTTATTCTGAAGATAATATTCCTTACCAGCCAAAACACTTTCTACCCATATCTCTGAAAGGAGTTGAAAAGGAAGATTTTGCAATGGTAATGGGGTATCCGGGAAGAACCAACCGTTATGAAACTTCGTTTGGAATAAAAAGTATTATGAATGTTACAAATGAAGTGCGGATTGAAGTGCGCGAAAAACTGCTTGATATTTGGGGAGAATATATGAGTACAAGCCAAAAAGCGCGAATACAATACTCTGATAAATATTTCAAAAGTTCAAACTATTACAAAAACAGTATTGGGCAAAACAAAGGATTAACCAATTTAAAAGTTATCGATAAAAAACAGGCGATTGAAAAGGAATTTACTGATTGGGTAAATACCGATAAAAATCGCATTGAAAAATATGGTAAAGCTCTTTCAATGATTGAAGAATCGTACAAAAATGTGGAAGCGGATAGAGCCAGAGCATACCTGAGAGAAGCGCTTTTAAGCGGTCCGGAGATTTTTATGTTTGCAAATCGTGCTCAGTCATTATTGGAACTTTTGGATAAACCGGAAGAAAACAAGGGAAAAATTGAGAGGATTACCAGCTCAATGAAAAAGAGTATGGATGACTATTTTAAAGATTATGATGCTGATACCGACCAAAAAGTTGTTGCGGCGTTGCTGAAATTGTATGCCGACAAAAATGCCCCGCAGTATCATCCTGCTTTCTTTGCCAATGTTCAGAAAAAATATAAAGGTGATTTTTCAAAATACGCGGAAAAGCTTTTTAAAAACACTGTTTTTGACAGTAAGGAAGAATTAACTACATTCCTGAATAATCCCTCGCTGAAAGCGCTTAAAAAAGACATGGCGGTGAGTTCGGCATCCGATATTTTTGCTAAATATCGCGAAATAAGTGAGGCGGCTGGTGAAAGCCAAAAAATGAAAAGCGTTGGAGAGCGTTTATTTTTAGCCGGATTGATGGAGATGCAGCCTGACAAGGTTTTTTATCCCGACGCAAACTCAACCATGCGTTTAACTTACGGGCAGGTACTTGATTATGAACCTCGTGATGGAGTTATTTACAATTATTATACTACCACCGATGGTTATCTTGAAAAAGAAATTCCCGGAGATCCCGAGTTTGATGTACCGGTAAGGATGAAACAACTTTTAATAGACAAGGATTTCCGCAAATATGCGGACAAAGATGGTTCGATGCACGCCTGTTTTATAACCAACAACGATATTACGGGCGGTAACTCGGGCAGTCCTGTAATGAATGGAAAGGGCGAATTAATCGGCATTGCTTTCGACGGTAACTGGGAAGCAATGAGTGGTGACATTGCCTTTGAACCCGAACTGCAGCGTTGTATTAATGTCGATATCAGGTTTGTACTTTGGGTAATTGATGTTTATGCCGGCGCAACCCATTTAATCGACGAAATGCAAATCGTTCAATAGAAAAAGTGGAACGGCCACAAATAACAATTTATACCGATGGTGCAGCCCGCGGAAATCCGGGGCCGGGAGGTTACGGAATTGTGTTGCTTTCTGGTGAATTCCGAAAGGAGATTTCGGAAGGATACAAACATACAACCAACAACCGGATGGAGTTGCTGGCAGTGATTATTGCTTTGGAAGCCCTGAAAATACCTGGAAGTGAAGTTACCATTTATACCGATTCGAAATATGTGGCCGATGCTGTAACAAAAGGCTGGGTTTTCGATTGGGTAAAAAAACGGTTCAAAAACAAAAAAAATCCCGATCTGTGGTTACGCTTTCTCGAAATTTATAAAAAGCATGTTGTTCAATTTGTTTGGGTGAAAGGCCACAACAATAACCCACTAAACGAACGTTGCGATGAACTGGCCGTTGCGGCATCAATGCAACCCAATTTACAGGAGGATAAAGGGTATCAGCCTTAATAATAAATCTGGAATCCGTATCGGTTAACTGGCTTTAAGGCGTTGAATATTTGCGTGTTCCAGCTTGTTCTCGGCATATTCTTTTGTAATGTGCAGTTTTTCAATTTTCTCCGATGGAGAATAGAACATGGCATCATTCATAATACTTTCGCAAATAGAT
>DATITY010000201.1:0-4575 GCA_035467235.1 Draconibacterium sp.
TAACTCGTTTACCAACCAGACTTTAGCCCAAATTGATCTTTGGAAAAACAAATACGAAATTGGTGTTTACCGCTTATCGAAAAAACTCGATGAAGAAGTTGCCCGTTTGCACCTCGAACAAATTGGTGTAAAACTAACAACACTTACCGATGAACAGGCTGATTACCTCGGAATTCCAAAAGAAGGGCCTTATAAACCTGAACATTACAGGTATTAAAAAGGATTATTACGTCATATAAAAAATGGGTTTCAGAAAATTCTGAAACCCATTTTTATTGCTTTTATTCTCTCCAGGTTAGTTGTAAACCCTCAATGTAACACTATTCACCCGCGAAACACTGTATTGCCGTAAAGGCGCGGCTGCCGGTCCTTTTGCAGGGTAGGCTCCGCCAATTAAAATAAATTGCGACTTGCAACATTTACATTCACCCGTAACTCCGGTATTCACAATCTTGCAGGATTGACTTATTTCGTGCGTGCAGGTTGCATCGTATGCATAATATGAATCTGGTAATTCACAGTAAACTATAATCCCACCATATCCGTAGCCTGGAAAAAACACTGAATTTCCGGGAATAGCTAATTCATTGGTAATTGTTAAATTAATAGGAAACGAGAAAGGAACATCGGGTACCTGCGAATCCTGAATTTTATCACAAGAATTTGCAGAAAAAAACAGAATAAAGAAAAAAAACAAAAACTTCCCACATTTGAAAACCAACCGCATAATTTTCTTATTTTTACTACAACAACAAAAGTAGAAATTTTTGTTGTGATTAAAAGGAAATAGAAAATGGATGACCTTATCGTAGTGATACTAACATTATTAATTGCAGGTGCAGGCGCAATTGGGCAACTAAAAAAGAAAAAGCAAATGCCGGTTGCTGCCGAAGAGCCAAAAAATCCTGAAAATATTTGGGATTTATTCAGAGAGGAAACACTTCTACCTGAACTTAAGACCGAACCCGAATATTTCAGTGCCGAACAGAAAGAATCTGAACCCTACGAAAATGAGCAGGGTTACAATTTTGAAGCAAATAATGAAGGAGGTAAGATAATTGAGAAACAATTAAATATTCAAGCAGTTGTAAAAGAAGCAGCAACAAAAAAGAAAGAAAGATTTCCGCTGCGGAAAGCGGTCATTTATAGTGAGATTTTAAACAGAAAATATATATAGAAATGTCTAATTCATTCATTTAGAACATTTTTTAGGAAAGAATATTTTTAGTTTCAAGAAAATATTTAAATTTGCACGAGGAAGAGTTCCGGATTTCTGGAATTCTTTCTGTTTTTTTTATACGGTAACAGTAAATAAGGAGGATTAAACATGTCCCATGTGGTATATTTAACAAAAGACGGACTATTAAAATTGAAGAAAGAATTGGAACAGCTAACAAATGTTGAGCGTCCGGCAATTTCTAAATTAATTGGCGAAGCAATTGAAAAAGGCGATATTTCTGAGAATGCCGAGTACGATGCAGCAAAAGATGCACAAGGAATGCTGGAAGCAAAAATTGCTGTTCTTCAGGGGAAAATTGCAAATGCCCGGATTTTAGACGAATCAAAAATTAAAACTTCAAAAGTTCAGATTTTGAATGTTGTAACCATTAAAAATCAGAAGAACGATTCAACCATGAAATACACCTTGGTTCCGGAAAGCGAAGCTGACCTGAAACTGGGAAAGATTTCGATTAACACACCCATTGCCAAAGGTTTAATGGGGAAAAAAGTGGGCGACGTTGTAGATATAAAAGTTCCGTCAGGAGTAATTCCTTTTGAAATTATTGAAATTTCAGTTTAAGCGATATGGCTAGTATTTTCAGTAAAATAGTAAACGGAGAAATACCGGCATATAAAGTTGCCGAAGATGAAAACTATATTGCTTTTCTCGATATTTTCCCGGTAGCAAAAGGTCACACACTGGTAATTCCGAAAAAGGAAGTAGATTATATTTTCGATTTGGAAGATGATTTATATGTTGGATTGCAGGCATTTGCAAAAAAGATAGCGATCGGTTTAAAAAAAGCTATCCCTTGTAAAAAAGTGGGTGTTTTGGTTTTGGGGCTCGAGGTGCCACATGCTCACATTCATTTAATACCGATGCAAAACGAAGCCGATTTACTCAACTTTTCAAAAAAACAGAAGTTTACTCCTGAAGAGTTTCAAAAGATAAAAGAACTTATTTCAGAAAATATTTTATAAAAGCCTGGTTTCTACCGGGCTTTTTTGTTACCGGTAAATTCTTCCTTTTTTTATTAACATCGCAAAAACAGCACCCCAAAATCAGTAACTTTAACCCACTATTTTCTTATTCATAAATAAATTGAAAGCTTTTAAAAAATGATTCCGTTTACTCACCTGCATGTTCACTCACAATATTCCATTTTAGATGGGGCTGCAAGCGTTAATGCCCTTGTAAATAAGGCAAAAAGCGATGGAATGAAAGCGCTCGCATTAACCGATCACGGAACCATGTTCGGCATAAAAGAGTTTGATGCAGCGTGCAAAAAATCGGGAATTAAACCTATTCTGGGATGCGAAACTTATGTGGCAGCAAGAACTATTAATGATAAAAAAGATAAAATCGATCGATCGGGTCATCACCTTATTTTGCTGGCAAAAAATGAAATAGGTTATAAAAACCTGGTGAAACTGATTTCGATAGCAAACAACGAAGGATTTTACTACAAACCCCGAATCGATAAAACTTTACTCGAAAAATACAGCGAAGGACTAATTGTTTCCTCATCGTGCCTGGGTGGTGAAATTCCAACCCTTCTTATGAATAACCATATTAAAGATGCAGAAGATGTAATACTCTGGTACAAAAGTATTTTTGGAAGCGATTATTATCTCGAACTTCAGCGGCATCCTTCTGAACTGCAGCAACAGCGCGAAGACGTTTACGATAAACAGGTTCAGGTAAATAAACTTATAATACCACTTGCGAAAAAATTTGGTGTGAAAATAATTGCCACCAATGATGTACATTTTACAAACGCCGAAGATGCCGATGCACACGATTTACTGATTTGTCTCAATACCGGGAAAGATGTTGATGACCCGAGTCGGATGCGCTATACCAAGCAAGAGTGGTTCAAAACGCAGAAAGAAATGAACGAACTTTTTAGCGATGTACCGGAAGCCTTGACAAATACAAATGAAATAGTTGAAAAAATAACCAACTACGAACTGAATTCGGCGCCAATTATGCCGGTTTTCCCTATTCCAAAAGAGTTTGGAACCGAAGAAGATTATCAGTCCAAATACCCTGAAGAAGTTTTACGTAAAGAATTTACCGACCAGTCGTTTGAAGAATTAGGTGGCTTTGAAAAAGTGTTGAGAGTAAAACTGGAGGCAGCGTATTTAAAACATCTTACATACATTGGAGCAAATGAAAGATATGGAGATCCTGTGCCTGAAGATGTTGTTTCACGTTTGGAATTTGAACTCGATACCATAAAAAGAATGGGATTTCCAGGTTATTTTCTGATAACTCAGGATTTTATTAATAAAGCCCGCGAAATGGGTGTTATTGTGGGACCGGGACGAGGTTCGGCTGCCGGTTCAGCTGTGGCATTTTGCACCGGAATAACCAACATCGATCCAATAAAATACGATTTACTTTTCGAGCGCTTTTTAAATCCCGACCGTATTTCGCTTCCCGATGTTGATATCGATTTTGATGATGATGGTCGCCAGCTGGTACTTGATTACGTTACCGAAAAATATGGAGCTGACAGGGTTGCGCATATTTGCACTTTTGGTACAATGGCAACAAAAATGGCCATTCGTGATGTTGCCCGTGTTCTGAAACTCCCTCTGTCGGAAGCCGACCGACTGGCAAAACTGGTTCCCGATGCCCCAAAAATGACTTTCGAAAAAGCATTCAAGGAAAGCCCGGATTTAAAAAAGGAAAAAAATTCGAATAACCCGCTGATTGTTAAAACACTGAAATTTGCCGAAACACTTGAAGGTTCGGTGCGGCAATCCGGAGTTCATGCCTGCGGGGTAATTATCAGCCGTGATCCTTTAACCGACCACATTCCGTTAATGCCCACCAAAGACGAAGCAAAACTATTAACAACTCAATACGACGGGCGTTTTGTCGAAAGTATCGGATTGTTAAAAATGGACTTTTTAGGTCTGAAAACTTTATCGATTATTAAAGAAACTCTCGATAATATTAAGCTTTCAAGAGGATTGGTTGTTGATATTGACCACGTTCCGCTCGATGATGAAAAAACCTATGAAATGTTCAGTCACGGAGAAACAACTGCTGTTTTTCAGTTTGAGTCGGATGGAATGAAAAAGCATTTGCGCGACCTCAAACCAAACCGATTTGAAGATTTGGTTGCCATGAACGCACTGTACCGGCCAGGCCCCATGAAATATATTCCCAACTACATTGCCCGGAAACATGGCAAACAGAAAGTTGATTACGACCTTCCGATGATGGAAAAATACCTGAGCGAATCATACGGAATTACTGTATTTCAGGAACAGGTGATGTTACTTTCAAGGTTATTGGCCAATTTTACCAGAGGCGATTCGGATACCCTCCGAAAAGCAATG
>DATITY010000202.1:0-27907 GCA_035467235.1 Draconibacterium sp.
AAGGAATCCATCGAAAATCAAAACTTCGCCGGTTGCAATAAATTTTTCATTATCGTTCGAAATGGCAATTGAAACGGTGGTTTTTTCGAGAATTGCATCCTCCATCTGCGAGGCGATTGTCCGTTTCCAGATTAATTCGTACAAACGCTGTTCCTGGTTCGTTCCATCGATGGTTTCATTTGATATGTATGTTGGCCGGATTGCTTCATGTGCTTCCTGTGCCCCTTTTGTATTGGTTTTATAATTTCTGATTTTTACATAGTTTTCGCCATGTAACTCTTCAATTTTTTGTTTCGCAGTACTGATTGCCAATCCCGACAAATTAACCGAATCGGTACGCATGTATGTAATTTTACCATTTTCGTATAAACGCTGCGCAACACTCATGGTTTGCGAAACCGAAAATCCAAGTTTCCGGCTCGCTTCCTGCTGAAGTGTTGATGTGGTAAAAGGTTTTGCAGGAGTTCTCTTTGCAGGTTTTTTTGCAACATCTTCAATCGTGAATTCGGCCGTTTTGCATTTTTCCAGAAAGTGCAGGGCTTCGACACGATTTTTATATCTCGTGGAAAGTTCAGCTTTAAATTCTGTTAAATTTCCATCTTTATCGGGAACCTGAAAATATCCGATTACACGGTAATATGCTTCACTCGTAAAACCTATTATTTCCCTTTCGCGCTCAACAATAAGACGAACTGCGACCGATTGAACCCGTCCTGCCGACAGAGATGGTTTCACCTTTTTCCACAGTACAGGAGAAACTTCGAAACCCACAATACGATCGAGAACCCGCCTCGCCTGTTGTGCGTTAACAAGGTTTATATCGATATCACGGGGATTTTCAACAGCACGTAAAATTGCTTCTTTGGTAATTTCGTGAAAAACAATGCGTTTTGTATTTTCTGGTTTCAGATTTAAAACTTCCTTTAAATGCCATGCAATTGCTTCTCCTTCACGGTCTTCATCGGAAGCGAGCCACACCATTTTGGCATCTTTCGAGAGTTTTTTAAGTTCGGTAACTATTTTCTTTTTATCGGCAGAAACAATGTATTTGGGCTGAAATTTATTCTCAATGTCAATACCAAAATCTTTCTTCTCCAAATCTCTGATATGTCCCATACTCGAGGTTACCACGAATTCTTTCCCAAGAAATTTTTCGATGGTTTTTGCCTTGGCAGGCGACTCAACAATAACAAGGTTTTCGTACATAATTTTTTGAAAATTTTTGCAAATTAAAGCAAATCAATTGCTAAGTTCAAAATTTATGTCACTATTTTTTATTTCTATTTAATTGAAAATGATGATTTTATTTTTTCAATCCCAAAATATTCATATCATCAGAGTCGTTAGTTTAGTTGGTGCGTGGGTAGAATCGTATATCTTTGCCACTGTATTTAAATGCAAAAATTCATGCCGAATAAGGAAATAAGTTTTAAAAAATATATCATTTGGTTTTGGGGAATAGTTTTGACTTCAATATTCTTGTTATTCCTGTTTTTCTTGCTGTTATCCAAAGGATTACTGGGATTTATGCCAAGTTTCGAAGAGCTGGAAAATCCTAAAAATATTCTTGCATCAGAAATGTTATCTGCTGATGATAAAATTCTCGACAAATACTTTATCCGCGAAAACCGTTCGTTTGTCGATTACAAAGATCTTCCCCCGCATTTGGTCGATGCATTGATTTCTGCGGAAGATGTTAGATTTTATCGACATTCGGGAATCGATTTGCGTGGATTGGCAAGGGTATTTAAAGGACTTATTACTTTCGATTCATCCTCGGGAGGGGGAAGTACAATAAGCCAGCAGCTGGCTAAAATGCTCTTCCCGCGCGACCAAAAATTAAATAAAATTCAACTGGTGTTGCGTAAATTTAAAGAGTGGATTATTGCCGTTAAACTTGAACGCAGTTATACAAAGGAGGAAATTATTCTGATGTACCTGAATAAATACGATTATTTAAACAATGCAGTTGGAATAAAATCAGCAGCCCAGGTTTATTTCAGCGTTCCTCCAGATTCAATGAAATTACACCAATCGGCAATGCTGGTTGGAATGGCAAAAAACTCATCGTTGTTTAATCCTGTAAGGCGACCTGAAATGGTTCTTGAACGGCGGAATGTGGTTTTGAATCAAATGGAAAAATACGGTTACATTTCCAAAGCAGAAAGAGATTCAATAAAACAATTGCCACTTGACTTAAAATACAGCAAGGTCGATTTTAAAACAGGTCCGGCACCATATTTAAGAGAATATCTTCGGTTAACGCTTACAGCCAACAAACCCGAACGTGAAAATTATGCATCGTGGCAGGAACAAAATTATATCGAAGATTTAAATGAATGGGAAACCAATGCTCTTTACGGCTGGTGCAATAAAAATATGAAACCCAATGGCGAAAATTACAATATTTATTCTGACGGTTTAAAGATTTATACCACCATCGATTCCAGAATGCAACAATATGCAGTTGAAGCAGTTGAACAGCATTTACGGTATGATATTCAACCTATGTTCGACGGCAGTATCAAAGATCTCCGTAATCCGCCGTTTGCCAACAACATGACCAGTGAAGAAACCGAAAACCTGCTCGATCGGGCAATGAAACAAAGCGAAAGGTACCGGGTTTTAAAACAAGCCGGCAAAGACATCAACCAAATTAAAGCCAATTTTAACCAACCGGTTGAAATGACCGTTTTTTCGTGGAATGGCGAAATTGATACAATGATGTCTCCCATTGATTCAATTAAATGGTATTTGCGATTTTTCCGGTCGTCATTTATGGCCATGGAACCCGAATCCGGTAAAGTGAAAGCGTACGTTGGCGGTCCGAATTACACCTATTTTATGTACGATATGGTGAAAACGGGCAAAAGACAGGTGGGCTCAACCGTGAAACCATTCTTATACACGCTGGCTATGCAGAACGGATATACGCCTTGCACTAAAGTACCGTTTGTAAACCAACAGTTTCAGCAACCCGACGGATCAATCTATGAACCCAAAGATTCGGAGGGTGATAAAGATGAAATGGAAGGTCAAATGGTGACATTAAAATGGGGTCTCGCCAACTCGAAAAACCGCATTTCAGCATGGGTAATGAAACAATTCAGCCCGGAGGCGGTAGTTGAGTTAATGAAAAGAATGGGTGTTTACAGTCCAATCGATCCTGTGAATTCAATGTTTCTTGGAACTTCGGATGTTACTTTGTACGAAATGGTTGGCGCTTTTAATACCTATAATAATTTAGGCGTTTATGTGAAACCCTATTTTGTTACCCGTATTGAAGATCGTTATGGAAACGTGATTGCATCCTTTTTGCCCGAAAGGCGCGAAGCAATTGATGAGCAAACCGCATTTCTGATGCTGAACATGTTGCAGGGAGTAATTAATGAAGGAACCGGTGGCCGGTTGCGGGGACCCCGTGAATACGGCAAGTTTAGAATGCCCATTGCCGGAAAAACCGGAACTACACAAAACCATTCCGACGGCTGGTTTATTGGCACAACTCCCGTACTTACAGCAGGTGTATGGACTGGCGCCGATTTACGAAGTATCCATTTTCGTTCGCTGCAGTCGGGTCAGGGTGCAAACCTCGCACTGCCAATCTGGGGCTGGTTCTTTAAAAAAGTACTGGCCGATTCTACCCTCGGCATCACAGAGAATATGACTTTTAAAAGACCACTCTATTTCAATATCGATTTAAATTGCGACGAAACCGAAAGCGGGAAAAAACAAAAAGAAACCGACGAATTCTTTTAGAATTTATTTATCCTGATTTTTTCAAACTGAAGTTCTTCGAAAGGTCTTCCTTTTGCCGGTTTTGCCGGATATCCGACAGAAACAGCACAAAGCACTTTGAAATGTGTGGGAATGCCCAGTAAAATCCGGACATATTTTTCAGAAGTTACTGTTTCATTATACATTCGGTAATGAACATGAATCCAGCAACTACCCAAGCCCAGCGAATGGGCGGTGAGTTGCAGAATAATCGCGGCGATTGAACAATCTTCAATCCAGGCATCGTTTACAGTTTCATCGGCACAAAAAACCACGGCAAGCGGCGCTGTGTCAAGCGGGCCGGTACCGGTAGGTTTACACGATTTCAGTTTTTGAATTGTTTCCAAATCATCAACAAAAATAAATTTCCACGGATTGATTCCTTTTGATGAAGGTGAACGCAAAACAGCTTCTTTCAGAATCTCCAGTTTTTCGTGTTCAATCTTCTGCTCTGTATATTTTCGGACGCTGCGGCGGGTGCGTAAAAGTTCTATCATCTTTTAATTTCTTTTAAATAATTATCAAAGTAAAAAAGAAATAAAAACAAAATTGGTTTCTTCACTATTTATTGAAAGCAATTTTTTCTACCTTCAAAATCTAATTTAAACCAGTAAATTATGAATGCCAGCAACCTGATTCTGCTATTGTTTTCTGTCTTGCTTATTTCGTGTACTTCCAATAATTATACAATGGAAGATTTCACTAAAATTAAAAAAACCGATGCGCACTATCACATTTATTCTTCCGATAATAATTCGATGGAACAGGCGCAGAAAGACAATTTCAGGTTACTTGCCATCAATACTTTTTCTGATAATTGTGAGCGGGTTGCCGATGTTCAGAAACAGTCGGCTGAATTGTTTAAAAATTACCCATCCGATTTTGCGTATACAACCACGTTTTGTCTCGATGGCTGGGACGATTCAACCTGGGTTGAAAATACAACCGCCTGGCTCGACAGTTGTATTGCCGATGGCGCAATAGCAGTGAAAGTGTGGAAAAACATCGGGATGGAATTCCGCGATAAAGACAGTCTGCTGATAATGATTGACGATCCGAAATTCGATCCCATATTTAAACATCTTGCCGAAAAAGGAATCCCGCTGGTTGGCCATTTGGGTGAACCTAAAAACTGCTGGCTGTCTTTTAACGAAATGACTACCAAAAACGACAGCAACTATTTTGCTGAAAACCCGCAATATCATATGTTTCTGCATCCCGAATTTCCATCTTACGAGGAACAAATAGCCGCCCGCGACCGGATGCTGGATAAAAATCCTGAATTGGTTTTTATCGGTTGCCATTTAGCCAGTCTTGAATGGAGCGTAGATGAATTGGCAAAATGGCTGGATAAATACCCAAATGCCGCTGTTGACATGGCTGCCCGAATGGGACAACTTTTTTACCAAACCCGCGATAACCGCGAAAAAGTGCGCGATTTCTTAATCAAATACCAGGACAGGATTTTATACGGAACCGACATCATCGATCATGGTCAGGAAAAGGAAGTTTTTCAGAAACGGATGCACGAAACCTGGCTGAAAGACTGGGAATTTCTGGTTACCGAACATAAAATGACAAGTAATTTGGTTGACGGTGAATTCAGTGGATTACAATTGCCAAAAGAAGTGGTAGATAAAATTTATGCCGGGAATGCAAAAATGTGGTATGAACTCCCATAAAAGCAGAATTCCATCCGTCGATTAGCGGATGGAATTCTTTCCTTCTCCCCTCCCCGGAAGGTCGGGAGAGGCTGTATTTTTTATTTCAACCCGCTTCTTTCCAACAACGCATCAACTGTTGGCTCCTGTCCACGGAAACGTTTGTATAAAATCATTGGGTGTTCGGTGCCTCCTTTTTCCAGAATATTTTCTCTGAATGATTTGGCAACTTCCTTATTAAACAATCCCTTTTCTTTAAAAATGCTGAATGCGTCGGCATCTAAAACTTCAGCCCATTTGTAACTGTAATAACCGGCAGCGTATCCTCCGGCAAACAGGTGACCAAACTGTGTACTCATGCAAACTTCATCTATAACCGGGAAGATCCTTGTTTTCGCCCATGCATTTTCTTCAAAATCTTTTATATTTCCGTTGAAAGGTTTTTCCTGGGTGTGCCATGCCATATCGAGATAACCAAAACTTAATTGGCGGATTGACAAATAACCGGCAAGATAATTTTGAGAATCAACAATTTTCTGCACAAGTTCAGCAGGAATTTTATCACCGGTTTGATAATGAACTGCAAAACGGTCGAGGAATTCCTTTTCCACAGCCCAGTTTTCCATTATTTGCGATGGCAACTCAACAAAATCGCGGTAAACGTTGGTGCCTGATAATCCTGAATAGGTTGAATTGGCCAGCATTCCATGTAAGGCGTGACCAAATTCGTGCATCAAAGTTTCCACTTCATCGAAAGTTAAAAGGGCAGGTTTTGACTCGGTTGGACGGGTAAAATTCATCACAATGGTAATGTGCGGACGCGAATCAACACCATTTTCTTTCCATTGTCCTTTAAAATCGTTCATCCATGCACCGCTCTGTTTTCCGGCACGGGGATGAAAATCGGTATAAAGAACCGATAAAAATTTCCCATCACCATCAAAAACTTCGTACGGAATGACTTCTTCGTTATATACTGGAATGCTACTGTTTGGTTTAAAAGTTATTCCATAAAGATCGGTTGCCAAACCAAAAACACCATCAACAACTTTGCTCAACTCAAAATAAGGTTTTAGCATTTCATCGTTCAGGTCAAACTTTTCAACCTTCAGTTTTTCAGTGTAATAAGTCCAGTCCCAGGGCATTATTTCACCTTCGAAACCATTTCTTTTAGCGTAATCCCGTACTTCAGCTTTTTCCTGATTGGCCTTATTAAACGATGCCTCATATAAATCGTCGAGGAGTTTGTAAACACCTTCAGGACTGGCGGCCATTCTGCGTTCCAAAGCATAGTCTGCATAATTCTTGTATCCCAGCAAATGAGCCATTTCCAGTCGTAAGGCAGCAATTTTCTTTACATTTTCCTGGTTGTCAAATTCATTTCCTTTAAATGATTTTGAACCGTATGCCAAATACATTTCCTTACGCAGTTCGCGGTTATCGGCATATTTCATAAATGGCAGATAACTCGGCATATTCAGATCGAAAAGCCAACCTGTTTTGTTTTTCGATTTTGCCAGTCCGGCAGCAGCTTCCAGTGCACTTTCCGGTAATCCTGCCAATTTGCTTTTGTCGGTAATATTCAGTTCGTAACTGTTGGTTTCCTTTAAAACGTTTTCATTAAAAGTCAATGAAAGTTTTGAAAGTTCGGTGCTGATTTCCCTGAACCTTTCTTTCTGTTCGTCAGACAAATTGGCTCCCTGTCTGATAAAATTTGAATACGTGTTTTCGAGTAAAGTTTGTTGTTCAGCATTCAAATTGAGTTTCTCTTTTTGTGAATAAACAGTTTTTACTTTCCCAAAAAGTACCGGATTTAAAGTAATATCATTTTGAAACTTCGTAAGCATCGGTGATACTTCCTGAGCAATTTTCTGAAGTTCGTCGTTGGTTTCTGAACTCATCAGATTAAAGAAGATTCCTGCCGTTCGGTATAATAATTTTCCTGATCCATCGAGCGCTACAACCGTGTTTTCAAAAGTTGGTGCGGCCTGATTATTTACTATTGCTTCAATTTCGGCCTCTCCTTGTTTTATGTTCTCCTGAAATGCCGGAATAAAATGTTCGTTTTTTATTTCCTTAAAAGGCGCTGTTTGATGTGGGGTTTTAAACTCTTCCAACAGCGGATTTTTTTGTGCGTTAACCATTCCTAAATTCATTAATAATATTACTACTGCAACTAATTTGTTTTTCATTTTTTTGAAATTAAATAAAACATGAGCAATCTGTAAACAGATTCACTTGACAATTACAAAACAGGATAAGGATTGTTTAGTAGTGAGAATAAAAAAGTTGATTATTTCTTTCCTTTTGTTTTTTTCTTTTCGACCGACCAGCCGAACTTCCCGATTTTTTTACCCAATCCAAAATAATGTCCATGACTGTAAACCAGCGGATTGGCTTTGGCAAAACTAAATGCCTGTTCTTCGTTTAAATATTCGTCGTCAACCGATACACTTACCACATCGGAAACAAACATGTGATGTGAACCCAATTCCACAATATTTTTAACCTTACATTCAATGTTTACCGGCGATTCGAGAATAATTGGGGCTTTTACAATTTTAGCCGGTGCCGGTGTAAGATTCATCATTTTCCATTTATTGTATTTTCTTCCCGAGTTGCATCCGCACCAATCGGTGGCAAGTGCCAGTTTTTCGGTGGTAAGGTTGATGACAAATTCGCCGGTGCGCTTAATAATTTCGTAAGAGTGTCGCCCGGGACGCACAGAAATATAACACATTGGCGGATCGCTGTTGATGGTACCTGTCCAGGCAACCGTTAAAATGTTGTATTCTTCTTCATTTTCGCCACAACTAACCATTACTGCCGGAAGCGGGTAAATTATTGTTCCGGGTTTCCAATACGTTTTTGCCATAAGTTTCAAGTTTAATCAACCGGGTCTTTCCAGTCTCCGTTTTCGCGAATAATCTGTTCAAGCTCTTCAACAGCATTTTCGTATGAAATATGGCGTTTTACCGGTTGCTGACCTTTGTATAAATTTACCTTATTGACAGCTGTACCCACAAAACCATAATCAACATCACCCATTTCGCCCGGACCATTTACAACACAGCCCATAATACCTATTTTAAGGTGATCGAGATGTTTAAAATGCTGTTTAATTTTTAATGTAGTTTCCTGCAGGTTGAAAAGCGTACGGCCGCATCCCGGGCACGAAACAAACTCGGTTTTGGAAACGCGCATCCGGCTGGCTTGCAAAATACCAAAACTGAGATCTTTCAATTCGGTAAATGTGATGTTTTCGTGTTCGTTCGACAAGCAAATTCCATCGCCGTAACCATCAATAAATAATCCGCCCAAATCGGCCGATGCTTTTATCTGCAAATCTTCAAGTTCGCTCTCGTTGTATTTGCGGTAAATAATTACCGGAACTTTCCAGATGTGTGTTTCAAGCGCCATAAAAAATGCCCTGAGTTCAGCCATTGGATTTTTATTAAAGCTTTCCAGAATAAGCACTGTTTTTCGGGTCTGTTTCAGTTTGGTGATAATTTCGGGGTGCATATTCATAAACCGGTCGAACTCCATTTTATCGGTGCGGATAAATTTCATTCTTCCCCAGCGGGTGCTTTCAAACAGATATTCTTCCAACGAAATAATCGGGAAGTATTCTCCTTTTATGTCTAAAATTTTATTTCCAGAAAGAAAATAGTCAGGTATAAGTTTCCCGCGGATTGGAATCATTTCGCTTAAACTCCTGTCTCCCAAATCGGCAATAACAACCGGAAGTTGCTTGTCGCCCATATTTAAAACCGGTCGGGTTGAACGGCGTTCGTACTCAAATGGATTTGCCTGCGCAATCATTGGTGCAGTAATTGGCTGGTGATTTTCGTAAGTTTTAAAATGGTTCACCAGTTTAATTGCAACCGGAATCTCTTTAATCGGATTTTCGGTTAATGAAACCCTGACTGTATCTCCAATCCCGTCAGCCAGCAGCGCTCCAATTCCAACTGCCGATTTTATTCTTCCATCCTCGCCTTCACCTGCTTCGGTAACGCCCAGATGAAAAGGGTATTTCATATCTTCCAGCCGCATTTTGAAATTCAAAAGGCGAACCGTGTAAACCATCACCCGGGTATTGCTCGATTTTATGGAAACCACCACATTATTAAAATCGACTTTCTTGCATATCCGAAGAAACTCCATCACCGATTCTGCGATTCCTGACGGTGTATCTCCAAAGCGGCTCATCACGCGGTCGGACAATGAACCGTGGTTTGCTCCAATTCTTAATGCCGTATTTGTTTCTTTTAGTACCTGCAGAAAAGGAATAAACTGCTCTTCTATTTTGATGAGTTCCTGTTTATACTCTTCATCAGAATACACCTTATTTTTGAATTGAGCCCTTTTATCGTAGAAATTCCCTGGATTTATCCTGACCTTTGAAATACTTTTGGCAGCTATTTCCGCCAGTTTCGGGTTAAAATGAATGTCGCCAATTAAAGGTGTATTATATCCCCGCTTTACCAGTTCCTGTTTAATATTTTTAAGGTTTTCGGCATCGGGAAGCCCTTTTACGGTCACACGCACGTAATCGGCGCCTGCTTTTATTACCCGAATCAACTGTTCTACGGTTGCTTCAGTATCTTTTGAATCAGTATCCGTCATGGTCTGAATCCGTATTGGATTGTCTCCGCCAACCGGCACACCACCAATATTTACTTCCCACGTCTTTTGACGCTCATATCTGGTTAAATCCTTTATATAATTAAAATGACGATCTTTCATCTTGTTTACCCTGTTTAGCTAAAGGTGCAAATTTAGTTTAATGCAATCAAAATAAAAAGAATAGACTATTTTTGTTTTTTATTATAAATGTATGAGCGTAGAAACGAGACACATAACAAAATTATTTGGAAAGCAAAAGGCCCTGGATGAGGTAAGTTTTTCGATAAATAAAGGTGAATTAGTCGGTTTTTTAGGTCCAAACGGTGCAGGAAAATCTACGATGATGAAAATTATCACCGGTTTTATGCCTTCCGATTCTGGAGAAGTTGTTGTTAACGGAGAAAAAGTTGAGTCGAAAAACCTCGAAATCAGAAAAAACATTGGTTACCTTCCCGAACACAATCCACTTTACACTGATTTGTATGTGAAGGAATTTTTGGAAATAACCGCGGGTTTCTACAAACTGAAAAACGCAAAACAGCGCGTTACTGAAATGGTTGAACTAACAGGGCTTGGCGACGAACAACATAAAAAAATAAGGGCGCTTTCAAAAGGTTACCGGCAACGGGTTGGACTCGCACAGGCGTTAATTCACGATCCGTCGGTTTTAATTTTAGACGAACCAACTACCGGACTTGATCCCAATCAATTAGAGGAAATCAGGAATCTGATTCGCGAAATCAGCCGCGAGAAAACAGTGATGCTTTCGTCGCACATCATGCAGGAAGTGGAAGCCGTTTGTAACCGGATAATTATTATCAACAAAGGGAAAATTGTTGCCGATGGTGGAATTAATGAAATAAAAAGCGGAAAGCTAAAAAGAAACCAGGTTGTTATTGCTGAATTCTCAGCACCTGTAAAACTGGAAAAATTATTGACAGTGGAAGGAGTTAAAAGTGTCGGTTTTGAAAGAAATCTCTGGGAAATTGAATCAGCAGGTGTTCATGATATCAGACCTGCCATTTTTAAGTTTGCTGTTGAGAACAATTTAACACTGCTTACACTTCATGAAAAACAACAAAATCTGGAAAACGTTTTTCATCAGCTAACCCAGATTTAAAATAATTAAAAATTAATGCTTTCTATCGAAATAAATCAATGCATTTAAATAATTCCTCATTATGTTGCGTTGGAGTATAAGTTTTTAATAACGATGCGATATTAATTAAGTCACCATTTAAAAGTTTTCTGTTTTGTAATTCCGAATAAAATTTCTCTGTAAGTTGAGGGTGATACACCAATTTTTCATGCGATTTAAACCGTTCCATGATTGTCCTTGAAATGACAAATCATTCATTTTGAAAGAATTATTGCGAGTGAACATTAGACTATATTTACCACCAGAACTATTAAAATGCTTTTTATTGGTCACATGAACACCAAATTCAGAAACCTGAAAAGTTAATTTTACAAAAGACCTTTTGTCAATTTCTTCAAAAAATATTTTCCAGAACTCCATTTCATTTTTTGTTCCTTTGTAAGAAATGAATTTTGCTCTTTTCCCGATTTCATCTTTATCAATATTCATATTGATTGGTGTTCTTGAAGTTAAAGTATTAGAATTGTGTTCAATGATGTAGTCATCTTTATCCATCATATTGTGTTTTTTTGCTAATTCCATGAATTTTGAAGCATGAATTTCCAAATACTCATATCCTCTTCTCTCCAAAAAGGACTTTCTTAATGGATCTATTCTGTTGGCAATATACATAAGTCTCAAATCGACATCTGGATTTTTTTCCAAAAAACCTTCAACAAAATCAATATGCCTGTCAATATGCTTAGTATCGAGCGAATCTTTTTGAACTTCAACAAGAAGTAATCTGTTTCGTTTATCCAAAAAGGCTAAATCCAATCTACGATTTCCAGTTCCAATTTCCCGGTCAACATATTTAAGTCCTTCCTCAATCAATTCACAAGGAAAGCTTTTAAGTAAGTCTTTCATAAGTTTTTCATTCATGTTGGTTGATTTTTAGTTTAATTAAAAAATAGTGAATTAATAAACACATAATCAAAGATATCGGGGGTAAAACGACATGATTTTACTCTACTTCTTCAAATTTTCTTTAAACAACTTAAAAATCCGTTTATTTTCGTCAACCTGGTTCTAAAGTTCAGTAATTCAGTGAGATTCCACCGGAATAACAGCCAATTTCCGGTTTTTTTGCCCAATTCGATGAAACGCTGCGATAAGCATTCAATTTCCTGGAATTGCATATTATCCTAAAACAATACCTGGCGCAATAAAATCCATTTTTATTCGCACTTTTATTAAATCTGCCTAAATAACTGATGATTATAAATTAAAAAGGAATAAAATCCGGATGTCCACCAATTCTGGCATTTTTATCAAGCTTGTCGATTTTGGCCATATCTTCAGAGCTCAGTTCGAAATCAAAAATGTCAGCATTCGAAATAATCCGCTCAGGAGTAACCGATTTTGGAATGGTAACCACTCCTTTTTGAATGTCCCACCGAAGCACAACCTGCACGGGTGTTTTGCCGTATTTAGCCGCCAGTTCCTGCATAACAGGAATTTCGTTTACCCGTCCTTTCATAATCGGGCTCCACGCTTCAATCTGGATTCCACGCTTCTGACAATATTCAAGCAAATCAGGCTGAATGAGTTCAGGATGAAATTCAACCTGGTTCACTGCCGGTATAATTTTACATTCGGGCAAAAATTCTTCGAGGTGGTGGACAAGAAAATTACTTATCCCAATCGCTTTCACTTTGCCCTTTTCATAAATTTCTTCCAGTGCTTTCCATGTTTCCACCGAGCGTTTTCCCTTTGGCCAGTGAATCAGGTACAAATCGAGATAATCAGTCTGCAGCTTTTCAAGACTTTTCTCAAATGCAGCCATTGTGGTTTTGTATCCCTGATCGGTATTCCAGACTTTCGAAGTCAGAAAAATATCTTCACGTGGAATCCCGCTTTCCTTTATTGCTTTCCCAACTCCCTTTTCATTCTGATAAATGGCAGCGGTATCAATGCTGATGTAACCATTTGCAAGTGCGGTTTTAACTGCATTTTCAACTTCCAATCCCTCTTTCGAGAGAAAAACTCCCAATCCAAACCATGGCATTTCAACACCATTATTTAGTTTTACTTTTGATGAAATATTCATATTGTTTCTAATTTTTGACAAGCTTCGAAAATAATGTTTTTTTGGCTCTTAGCTGATAATTTATCATATTCAATTGAATAGAATGTTATAGTTTTGTCGAAATTTTGAAAACAAAATGTTATGAAGGTTTATAAATTCGGTGGTGCATCGGTGAAAGATGCTGACGCAGTTAAAAATGTGGCTAATATTATCAACAGCCAGTCGGGTAATATGGTTGTGGTTATTTCGGCCATGGGAAAAATAACCAATCTGCTCGAAACACTTGTAAAAGCATATTTCGAAAAAACAAATAAAAAATGGGAAGTTTTCAGGCAGTTCAAAGATTATCATCTTGAAATAACAAATCAACTATTTGAAAATAACGGAACACCTGAAACAGTTCTTGCTCAATTTACTGAGCTGGAAATCAAACTAAAAAAAATGCCATCGTTTGATTATAATTACGAATACGACCAGATTATCTGTTTTGGAGAACTGGTTTCAACTCAGATTGTAAGCGATTACCTTAATTTTACAGGCACCGCAAATCAATGGATCGATGTAAGAAACTGTCTGCGTACTGATGATCTTTACCGCGATGCTTCAGTTGACTGGGGTTTGACAGAAGAACTTGTAAATGAAATTTTCCAATTCGATAAACAACGGTTGTATATTACTCAGGGTTTTATTGGTTCAACAATTACCAATCAAACTACAACTTTAGGTCGGGAAGGATCTGACTTCACCGCAGCAATAATCGGAAATGTTTTAAATGCAGAAAGTGTTACTATTTGGAAAGATGTACCTGGTGTTTTAAGCGCCGACCCTAAGAAAATGGAAGGAACTGTAAAAATCAGTGATCTATCTTATCGCGAAGCGGTGGAAATGACGCACTCGGGCGCACAGGTTATTCATCCAAAAACAATGAAACCCCTTCACAACAAAAAAATTCCGTTATATGTAAAATCTTTTTTACAACCTGAAGAACCGGGAACCGTTATTCATGCCATCGACCATAAAATTGAGTTACCGCCGATTTTTATCTTGAAAGAAAACCAGATTTTAATTACACTCTCACCCAAAGATTTTTCCTTTATCAGCATTGACGATATCGATCGGGTTGTAAATTTTTTAATGGAAAACCGGGTGAAAATAACGTTGATGCAACAATCAGCCATCGATTTAAACCTGGTACTTGATGCACCGGAAGCCAACTGGGAAGAAATTTTCAGCGAATTATCACCTTATTATACAGTTCGTTACAATACTGATTTAACGCTTATAACCATTAGGCATTACACAGAAGAGGTACTCGACTGGATGGTAAAGGAAAAAGATATATATCTTGAACAGCACAGCAGGTTAACAGCGCGAATGCTTGTTAAACAATAAATGTTGATATTAAAATCAGGTTAAACTACTTTTTGTTGTAATTTTACCTTCTTATTAACTACATATAAACCAAAAACTTCGTTAAAAATGAAGAATAAAAAAATTTTACCTTATGCTATTGGCGTTTTAGTGATAGCCATCGTTTTGCTTGTTGTTGGTAAAAAAATGGGATGGTTTGGAAAAGAATTTTCGATTAGTGTTGCTACCGAAACTGTGAAAAGTGCAACATTAACCGAGTTTATAACAGCCAACGGTAAAATACAACCAGAAACCCAGGTTAAAATCAGTCCCGATGTTTCCGGAGAAGTAATTGAACTTTATGTTGAAGAAGGCGACGAAGTTGTTGCCGGCGATTTACTCTGTGTTATCAAACCCGAAATGTATGTTTCGGCACTTAACAGGGCAGAAGCAGCACTAAACTCATCGAAGGCGCGACTGGCGCAGGCAGAAGCACAACTGATTGAACGTGAACTTTCCTTTAAGCGCGCCAAACAGCTTTTTGATAAAAATACCATTCCGGTTTCTGAATTCGAAACTGCACAGGCTTCATATCAGGTTGCTCAATCGGAAGTGAAGGCAGCGCAGTTTTCGGTAAAAAGTGCTGAAGCATCAGTTTCAGAAGCACGCGAACAGTTAACAAAAACAAAAATTTATGCACCAATTTCGGGTACAATTTCAGCTTTAAATATCGAGAAAGGTGAACGTGTTGTTGGTACCAGCATGATGACAGGTACTGAAATGATGATAGTCGCCAATCTTAATAAAATGGAGGTTTGGGTTGACGTGAATGAAAACGATATTGTAAAAGTTGCCCGATACGATACAGCTCTTGTAGAAGTGGACGCTTACCTTAACCGTAAATTTAAGGGAATAGTTACCGAAATAGCTAATTCAGCGGTTACAGCAGGTGCTACTGCCGATCAGGTTACCAATTTCGAGGTAAAAGTACTATTGCTTAGTGAATCATATGCCGATTTAATCGACTCTGCTTCAAATAATTTATATCCTTTCAGGCCAGGTATGTCGGCTGCAGTTGATATTCTTACCGAATCGCGCGAAAATGTAATTTCAGTTCCAATTTCAGCGGTTACTACCCGAATTAAAAAGAAGGGCGGCGGAACTAAGGAAGTTAGCGATGAAGTAAAAACTGAAACCGATACAGAGATAGGTACAAATACCGAAAAAGTGGTTGAGCAGGATGAAAAACAGGAAGTTGTTTTTGTTTTAAACGGCAACCGCGTCAAGAAAGTAGAAGTAAAAACCGGTATTCAGGACAATACAAGTATCCAGATTATTGAAGGATTAAAAGAAGGAGATGAAGTTGTAATTGCACCGTTCAATGCTATCAATAAAACATTAAAAGACAGTATGATGGTGAAAAAAGTAACCGAAGAGGAACTTTTCAAGATAAAGACAAAATAAAAAAATACTCTGAAAATGAGATAAAAAATGCCTTCTACAGAAATATGGAAGGCATTTTTATTTTGAATCGATTTTTTCACCATAAGCTAAATCGCCGGCATCTCCCAAACCCGGTACGATGTAGGAATGAGGAGTTAATCCTTCGTCAACTGCGCCAAGCCAAAGCGTTACATTTTCTGATTTTATATTTTGAAACAGGTAATCAACTCCCTCCGGACTTGAAATAATGGCAACCAAATGAACATGTGTTGGTGTTCCCTTGCTGAATAGCGCGCGATATCCGATTTCCATCGATTTACCGGAAGCCAGCATCGGATCGGAAAGAATAACAACTTTATTATTAACCGATGGAGAGGCCATATATTCAAATTCAATTTCAAATTCTCCCTGTTCAGTATATTTTCTGTAAGCTGAAATAAAACAATTCTCACCCTTGTCGAATATTTTAAGCAAACCATTATGAATAGAAAGTCCGGCACGTAAAATAGTAGCCAAAACAGGCTGATTTTTTAACATCGGAACTTTGGCAATGCCTAGCGGAGTTGTTACTTCTGTAACTTCGAACTTTAGCGTCTTGCTTATTTCGTATGCAAATATTTCTCCAATTCGATACATGTTTTCGCGAAAACGCAGCGGGTCTTTTTGAATTACCACATCTCTTATTTCTGATAAATACTGATCTAAAATTGAATGATTGTTGCCTAAAATTTTTATTTCCATTGTTGATATGTTAGGTAAAAATTACATCGCCGTCGCCATCCTGAAACTGGTGGTTTGTTTTATTGATAATTTCAAATGAACTGTAGATCTTTTGACCATATTTTTTCGCGCGCAAAAATGGGAAATTTCGCTCAAAAAGTTGTTGTGCAACTTCAAATTTATAAACAGTAATAACCTCTGTTTTATGTTTAACTCCAAATTGTTTCAGGTAATCTCCAACTTCTTTCTCAATTCCAGCGGGAATACACCAATAAAGTGTTTTTAAGTGTCCGTCGCGAACCAAAAAGATAAAAAATCCTGCCAGATTATTTTTAATCGAAACCTTTACAGTATAATAGCGAAATGAAACACTTCCGGATGAAAAAGGATATTTACCAGAGTGGAAATTCTTATTTTCTGAAATCCATGGAAACTGAAAAATCCATTTTAACTCTGCTTCTCCCCTTCCAAAAATATGGTCTGGCGAATTATTCCGAAGCATTTGATAACATTCATCGTCAGGAAAATGAATCGTTTCGAAACAGAAATCCGGTTTTTCTTTCAACGAAAAAAACAAAATACGTATCGATGAAATAGCCGCAATAACCGCATCAACAAAGGAGAATAGAAATTTTGTAACTCCATTTTTATTGGCCACAAAAATCAATTTTCTGGTCTTAGGAAATAAATATCCCCTAAAACCCTGAAATTGATGAATGGATTGAAACTTTCCTGTTTTCAGGTATAATTTTTCTGAATTTGGGGCATAATTGGTAAACATCAGTTTTCCATTCCAATCAGCAAAAGCCTCCTGTAAAAGCAGTTCCGAAAATCCTTTTCTTCTGAATTCAGGATGAACCCAGTTTCCGCTGCACCATGCAAAGCGGATTGGTTCTTTTTCCGGAATAATTATGTCGGCAAAAAGTGTGCGGAATGCAACAAGTTGGTTTTCAATAAATCCGAGATACAATACAACATCATCGGGTTGGGCATGTGGATTATTAATATAGGATTTAGCCCGTAAAACAGTTATTGGAATTGTCGAAAATTGCTGATAAGTTTTGCTTTGCACAAAACTTTCCAATTCATTTAACCGTATTTTTTCAATTTTTAAATTCAATGTTTTACTGTTGCCTTTCCAATTTGTTTTCTGAGTGCAAAATAAACCAGTTCTTCTTTTAAATTCTGCATAAAATCGCCGTTTTTCTCAACCGGGTAGCGCTGAAAATGGTGTTCCAATTCATCGTGTTTTATCCCTGCAGTTCCAAAAGTTACATCGCAGATATTCCCTGATTTCAAGTCTTTCAGCACTTTCAGCGAAACTCCGGAATCGGTAAACGGGAATGAAAATGCCTTGATTTCAGGATTGATTTTTTCAACCAGCCAGTTCATACTTCTCTTTATTTCATCCATTTGTTCTTCTTCAGAAATTTTCCAGAATTCAGGATGGTTATAACTGTGCGCACCAATTGAAAATCCCTGGCTTTTCAAATTCAAAATCTGTTCTATAGTTAAATATGGTTTATGATCTGCCAAAAAATCATCAAAATTGATTCCAAGTAAAGTGGCTACTTCGTCCAGAATATTCTCCTGTAAAATGGTAGCTTTTAATATCTGTTCGCCTTGTAAATTATGTTTTTTAAGAAGTTCTTCCGTTTGAAAATCCGGTGAATTTCTCATCCGGTTTAAAATCAGGCTGGCTTTGTATTTGTGAAATAATTGCTGATTACCAACAAAGCCGGGATTTACAAAAAAAGTTGCCGGAATTCCTTTCTTCAACAAAATGGGTGCAATAATTTCTGCACATTCTTTTAATCCGTCATCAAAACTTAAATGAAAAATCTTATCATCCAAATTTTTGTTCGAAACTAATTCTTCCAGCGTAACTGGTTTGAAGTATTTAAGGTAAAAATCGAGTTCTTTTTCAAACTGAGAAACATTCCGGTAATTGTAATTTAAAATATGCGGGAGCTTTTCGTTGCTGACAATGTGATAAAATGGCTGAAAAACAGGAGTTTTCAATTTTAAAAGCGATTGAACAGAAATCAGCTTTCCAAATTGTTTACTAATAAACCGGGGAAATTCATTCATTTTTAACTTCGTTTAAACCACCTGAATGGCAAAGGTAAACGATTAAATTTAAGTTGAAAATAGGTTTCCGGTATTGCGCCAAAACCACTGTAAAAACGGGCAACTCCTGGTACCATCGAACCTTCGAAATCTAATTTCAAATCATGTTCGGCATTGGTTTTTATAAAACTATCTACAAGAAAGTACATTGCTCCCAATTTTTTCCCCTCTTTATTGGAGGCAGCATTTAAATAAATGACACGATCTTTCCACCTGCAAAAATAGACTGCCGCGCACAATTCATTTTCTGCACTGTAAACGCCATAAATCTCTCCAATTCCTTTATGCTGGCCAAAAGAAATAATGCTTTTCAGCTTTTCAATGTCCTTTTTTGAAACATTATCCATCAAATTCGCTTCTTTAAAAGCCAGATATTCTTCAAGTCGTATTCCGGCAATGTATTGCAAATTATTAACACCTGACTTTGCTATATTTCGTTTAGTGTTTGTAGAATAACTTCTTGCAAGCGATTTATAATTGTATTTCAAATCGAGCAGATAATTTTGTCGAGACAGAAATTCAATCTCCTTTTGATTGTGAAATGAAGGATTCTGTGAATTTAAATGGACATCGCAGTAGCTGAATTTTTCAAGCAACGATTTATAAAAAAGTTCCAGCGCCATTGGTGTCGGTTTAGGAAAAATGCCCAACTGCTGACAAAAAAGCGGTTGATAAACATACGAAAAACCAAATTTGTTGCGAACAGGAAGCGGCATTACAAACTCGTAATCGCCCAAAACAAGTGCATCCCAAACTACGGCAGTCCGGTCGAGATGCCAGATATTTGCATAAACACGGCTGTTTCCGGCATTTTCAATGCATTGCGTCCATTTTTCGCTGTCAATATCCTGATGCCTGATATATTTTATTAGATTATTCATTTGCCCATTGAAATCCCAAACGGTTCGATTTTTCGAAAACCTCGCGATAACCTTTCCACTCTCCTAAATCGTTTACTGTTTCGTTATGCCAGATGCTTACAAATGTTCCGCCAACTTCCTTTATCCTGTTCATTATCAATTTTATTTCTTCGAATGCTGCTTCAGGCGAAAGTGAAAGATAATTTAACAACGTACCATCCATAATTTGAAACGGGACGATCAACAGATTTGTTATGGCTTCGTTTTGCAAATCGTAGAAAAAATAAGGTGTGCAAATTCCGGCTCTGAAACCGGTTTGATCTGCAAAACCTAACGTGTAATCCTCGGTAATTCCGGCTTTTATCAAATTCTGATATGTTTTTGGAAATTTCAGGTTCAGGTAATGTTGCCGGCTTTTCAATATTTCTTTGCCGGCAATTTTCATCAACCGCTGGTTTTCCCTTATTACTTTCCCGTGGCAACCGTGCATAAATCCTGCAAACGACGGGTGTATTCCAGTGTCATATTTCTGAGATATATTCTGAATGAGTTTTTGCATACTCCCATTTTCGTGCGATACATTTTTATCGTACTTTCCATAATCACCCAAAAGAAAAAAGAATTTCACTTTTCGTTCGTTTCCTTTAAAAACGGAATCCAAATAATCGTACGTATCATAAGGATCTTTTTCTTTGCCAGACAGAACTATTAACCGCGATTTAAGTTCAGAAAAATTACCTTTTAAAAGTGATTGAGTAAATGCCCCGATGGTTCTCCAAAATCCTTTGTGTAAAAATGCCCAGGCATTATCGATATCGATGGTAGAAATGAATTCAAATTTTATTTTGGGAAACAAAAAACCTGGATATTTCTTTTCAATTTCTTTTGCAATCAAATCAGCCCAGATATTTACAACTGGCTTTTTAACCAGATTGAATTTGGATAGGATACTTTTTGATGCCTGAAATCTGCCAAATTTATCAAAGTCAGTTTCAAGATATTCCTCAAAGCGGGTAACCAGATAAAATGCGGCAGAAAAAGGATCGAACGGTAATATTGAATCGATGGAGCTTTCAAGAAAATATGTTTCGTTATCGTATTTAACCGGCTTAATATCAACATATTCTACTCCGGTTTTTAATAATAAACCATGAGGTTTTATATAAATCTCATCGCCAAACTTGTTATTCGAGTAATTTATTTTGGGAAGTTCCGATTTCAGAAAATATGCCGGATTGGTTGTTAATGCAATTTCTGTCCGAAGGATCTGCTTGAAAATTACTTTGGAAATATAATCAAGTCGTGACGTAATTTCTTCGGAATAAATGAGTATCATTTTGCGTATATCAAGTATTACAACATTCCCTCGTCGGCAAAACTATAATATTTGTCGTTCCCGATTATAACATGATCCAGAACCGAAATATCCATAATTTTAGCAGCATCAATTATTTTTCTTGTAATTTTCAAGTCGGCGTCCGAAGCCTGCAGTGTTCCTGAAGGATGGTTGTGACAAAGAATTATTGAACTTGCCCCTTTTTCAAGTGCTGCTTTCAAAATAATCCGAACATCGATTACTGTTCCCGATATTCCTCCCTGACTGATTCGGAAACTATCCTGAATTTTATTGCCCCGGTCAAGAAACATGATCCAAAATTCCTCGTGGTTTAAATCGCCAAGTAAAGGCTGAAAATAATCGGCAGCATCTTTACTCCCGTTTATTTTATTTTTGTTGAAAACGTCAGATTCTTTTCTGCGTTTGCCCAATTCAAGCGCAGCCACAATTGTAATTGCCTTTGCTTCGCCAATTCCTTTGAACGACTTCAGATTTTCAATGCTTTTCCGGCCAAGTTCGTTGATGTTGTTATCGACCGAAGCAAGAATACGCCGCGACAGTTCCACTGCGGTTTCATTCAGGTTACCCGAACCGATTAATATGGCAATTAATTCGGCATCAGAAAGTGAGCGCGGACCATTTTTCGACAATTTTTCACGCGGCCGATCCTCTACGGCCCACTCTTTTATCACCAATTTTTTGTATTCGTTCATTTGCCACGGGTTTTTTTTAATATAACCGGAAAAACTATTTCTCAAAAGTGGCAAAATCTAAATTGAAAACATAAAAAAACCCCTCCAAAATTGGAGAGGTTTCTCAAATATGTTAAAATATGTTTTACATTTTATTGATCTGAACCATTAATTTCGATTTCAGATTGGAAGCTTTGTTTTTATGAATGATATTGCGTTTCGCCAATTTGTCAATCATCGAAACAACTTCAGGATACAGTTTTGAAGCTTCTTCCTTATCGGAGGTGTTGCGTAGTACTTTAATTGCATTACGTGTTGTTTTTGCGTAATACCTGTTGTGTAACCTCTTAATCTCGTTCTGCCGAATTCTTTTTAATGCTGACTTGTGGTATGCCATTATATTTGTTTTATTTTTTTTTAATTTAAGTAGCCCGTAGGGGATTCGAACCCCTGCTACCAGGATGAAAACCTGGCGTCCTAACCCCTAGACGAACGGGCCTTCCTATTTTCCCTTAATTTTGGGACTGCAAAAATACTTCATTTTTGTAATCCACCAAATTTTATCAGGATTTTTTTGTGCTAAAGTTTTTCCCTTCCTTTAAAAAAGTTCCTTTTGATTTTAGCGCTGCAAAGAAAATGATGTTTTTTGAAACCGCAAATCAAAAAAGAGTAAAAATGAAAATGAGTTGATTTATTTAACGAAGCTCGAAATTCTGACCTAGGTAAACCCTGCGCACAACTTCGTCAGCAGCCAGTTCTTCTGCGGTTCCGGCTTTCAAAATAGATCCTTCAAAAAGTAGGTACGACCGGTCAGTAATGTTCAAAGTTTCGTGCACATTATGGTCGGTAATCAGCACTCCGATATTTTTTTCCTTCAGTTTCATTACAATTTGCTGGATATCTTCAACTGCAATTGGATCAACGCCTGCAAATGGTTCGTCGAGTAAAATAAATTTTGGGTCGATTGCAAGTGCCCGCGCAATTTCTGTCCGACGGCGTTCACCCCCGGAAAGCTGAATCCCTTTGCTTTTTCTAATGTGCTGAAGTCCAAATTCTTCGATTAGTGTTTCCAGCTTTTCCTTTTGATATTGTTTGGTATATTTTGTCATTTCCAACACTGCTCTCAGGTTATCTTCAATACTCAGATTTCTGAAAACAGAAGCTTCCTGTGCCAAATAACCAATCCCTTTTTTAGCACGCCTGTAAACAGGCAGGTTTGTGATATCTTCGTTGTCGATAAAAATTTTTCCTGAAAATGGCTGAATCAAACCAACTATCATATAAAAAGAGGTAGTTTTCCCAGCTCCGTTTGGACCTAATAAACCAACAATCTCGCCTTGATTTACTTCAAAACTGACTCCTTTTACAACGGTTCTTTTGCGGTATTTTTTGACAATATTTTCAGCGCGTAAAATCATAGGTGCAAATAACGTGTTTTTCAAACAGTTCTAAATTTACAACATCTCTTTTTCACGTTTTTTAACCACAAAATATGAAATAAAAATACTTGCTTCATATAGAAATACCAGTGGAATAGCCACCATTATCTGGCTAAATACATCGGGAGGAGTAATAATCGCAGAAACTAATAACAGAACTACGTAGGAATGTCTTCGATAGGATTTTAAGAATTTTGGCGTTAGGATACCAACCTTGCTTAAAAAGTATGAAAAAATGGGCAAGAGAAAAATAAATCCTGAAGCAAATGTAATGGAAGTGACCGTACTGATGTACGAACGCATATTGATCTGATTTTCAACCTCAGGGCTAACGCTGTATGTGGAAAGAAAATCTATTGAAAGCGGCACAATTACAAAGTAACCGAAAAGTATCCCAATCATGAAAAGCAAAGATGTAAAAAAGACCGCCCCGCTGGCGTGTTTTCTTTCTTTGTCGTAAAGTGCAGGTTTTATAAAACTCCAAATCTGGTAAAACACAACAGGCGATGCCAAAATTAACCCTGCAACTGCTGAAACTGTAAAATGCAGCATAAACTGATCCGACATTTGAAGCGCTATTAATTTCAATGGATTCTGATTAATTTTTAATGCTTCTGTTCCAAGCAGTTCTCCCAGCTTGGCCATCATCCTGTTCGACCAGAAATCAGGCATTTTTGGTTTAAATATTATCTCGTTGAATATAAAATCTTTCAGAATAAAAGCACCAACAGCGAAAATGGCAATAGCCAATACTGCCTTAATAATATGCCAACGCAACTCTTCCAAATGTTCTAAAAAAGACATTTCACCCTGAGGAGTTTTTTTTCCTCTTTTTTTCGTTGATTGTTCTTCTCTGTTATCTCCTTCACTCATGAAATCTAATTTTTCGGTTTTTTAAAAACTGCACAAATATAAGTACTTATTACTTTCTGAAGTTGTAGAAATATTTAATTCTTTCCCCGTTTAAGGATTAATTTTAAAAAATTGAAATAACTTATTGTCATTTTAGTTACTTTTAAATAATTTAGAAATCACGATTGATGTGATTAGGGGAAAGGGAAATTTTTATTATTATGAAGGAAATTGTATTAACAGATAAACTGCATCAGTATTTTGGATTCGACCGTTTTAAAGGTCAGCAGGAAGATGCGGTAAAAAATGTTCTTGAAGGAAACAACACATTTGTTTTAATGCCCACCGGAGGAGGAAAATCTCTGATTTACCAATTGCCGGCTTTGCTGTTGGATGGCACTGCAATTATAATATCGCCATTAATTGCCTTGATGAAAAATCAGGTTGATTCAATGCGTGGAATGCATACCGATGATAACGTTGCACATTTTTTAAATTCATCATTGTCAAAAACTGCCATTCAGGAAGTTAAAGCCGATGTTATGGAAGGACGGACGAAATTGCTGTATGTCGCTCCTGAATCGCTTACAAAAGATGAAAACATTGAGTTTCTGAAAAAAATAAAAATCTCATTTTACGCCATCGACGAAGCACATTGTATTTCTGAATGGGGACACGATTTCAGACCAGAATACAGACGTATTAAACCAATTATTGAAGAAATTGGCAAATCGCCAATTATTGCGCTAACTGCTACTGCTACAGCAAAGGTTCAACACGATATTCAAAAAAATCTTGGAATTCTGGATGCCAAAGTTTTTAAGGCTTCTTTTAATCGCGAAAATCTATATTACGAAGTTCGGCCAAAAAATAAACCCGAAAACCAAATCATAAAATTCATTAAACAGAACGAAGGTAAATCGGGAATTATTTACTGTCTGAGTCGTAAAAAAGTTGAGGAAATTGCTGAAACACTTCGGGTAAACGGAATAAAAGTACTTCCGTACCATGCTGGAATGGATGCTGCAACCCGCTCGGGAAATCAGGATAAATTTCTGATGGAAGATGTAGATGTAATGGTTGCAACAATTGCATTCGGAATGGGAATCGATAAACCGGATGTTAGGTATGTAATTCATTATGATATTCCGAAAAGTCTTGAAGGTTATTACCAGGAAACCGGAAGAGCCGGCCGTGATGGTGGTGAAGGAAAGTGTATTACTTTTTACAGTTACAAGGACATTCAGAAACTTGAAAAATTTATGCACGGGAAACCGGTTGCCGAGCAGGAAATTGGAAAACAACTGTTACTCGATACCGTGTCATACGCTGAAACTGCAATTTGCCGACGGATAATTTTACTGCATTATTTTGGAGAGATATATCAGTCGGATAATTGTGGAAACTGCGATAATTGTTTGAATCCAAAAGAACAGATTGAGGCAGGGGATGAAGTTGCACTTGCACTGGAAGCTATTGTTGAGGTAAACGAACAATACAAAGCCGACCATATCGCAAATATTCTCATCGGTAATAAAACTGCTG
Organism: Draconibacterium sp.; assembly: GCA_035467235.1. Classification (GTDB taxonomy): domain Bacteria; phylum Bacteroidota; class Bacteroidia; order Bacteroidales; family Prolixibacteraceae; genus Draconibacterium. The sequence goes on from DATITY010000202.1 coordinate 25,599, forward strand.
CCATAAAATCATTTAATCATTATACACTGAATTGTTTTGGTGAAGGAAAAGACCACGATGAAAGATTCTGGAATGCCGTTTTCAGGCAATCGATGGTTGCAGGTCTTATCAATAAAGACATCGAGAATTACGGCCTTTTAAAAATGACCGAAAAAGGACACGAATTTCTTAAAAATCCCACCAGTTTCATGCTGGTGAAAAATCATCAGTACGAAGATGATGATAGCTCAGATGAAGCTGCAGGTGCACCATCAGGCGGAGCCAGCGGCGATCCGCAGTTGTTCGCTATGTTGAAAGATCTAACCAAAGCAATCGCAAAAAAACACAATCTCCCGCCATACGTAATTTTTCAGGAACCATCGTTGGCCGACATGTCAATTCAGTACCCGATGACTCTGGATGAATTGCAGAATATACAGGGCGTGGGACAAGGTAAAGCCCGCAGGTATGGGAAGGAGGTTATTGATTTAATCTCAAAATACGTGGAAGAGAACGAAATTGAACGGCCTGACGATTTGGTAGTCAGAACGGTTGCCGACAAATCAAAGTTAAAAATTTTTATTATTCAAAGTATTGATAGAAAATTATCTTTTGAAGATATAGCCGACTCCAAAGGAGTTTCTGTTAAGGATGTTATTACCGAAGTTGAAGCAATTGTAAATTCGGGAACCCGTTTAAACATCAATTATTATATCGATGATGTTTTGGACGAAGATCATCAGGAAGAAATCTTTGATTATTTCCGTGAGACTGAAGTTGATTCGATTGAGGATGCATTAAAGGAATTAGGAGAAGATGAATATTCGGAAGATGATATTCGGTTAATGCGAATTAAATTTATGTCGGACATGGGTAATTAAAATCCTAATTATTCACTCATTTTTCTGATTATCACCCAACTTAATTACAGAATTTGTTAGTTTTGCAGGAATTTTTTTTGAAACAAATTTTTAATATTATAAAATTATGACTGTAGCGGTTGAAAAAAAGCTGGAATACAAAGTTGCCGACATTTCGTTGGCAGAATTCGGAAGGAAAGAGATTGAGATAGCGGAGAAGGAGATGCCCGGATTAATGTCGGTCAGGAAAAAATTTGGTCCCTCGAAACCATTAAAAGGCGCCCGCATTACAGGAAGTTTGCACATGACCATTCAAACAGCAGTGTTAATTGAAACTTTAGTTGAACTGGGAGCCAGCGTTCGTTGGGCAAGTTGCAATATATTTTCAACACAGGATCATGCAGCTGCAGCAATTGCTGCAGCCGGAATTCCCGTTTTTGCATGGAAAGGTGAAACACTTGAACAATATTGGTGGTGTACCGAAATGGCCCTGGATTTTGGCGATGAACTTGGCCCAAACCTAATCGTTGACGATGGAGGTGATGCAACTTTACTTATCCACCTTGGGTACAAAGCCGAAAATGACGCCTCTGTACTCGACAAAAAACCTTCAAGTGTTGAGGAGGGTGTAATTCTGGAATTATTAAAAAAGACATTGGCTGAAAATCCAGTAAAATGGCATAACGTAGTTAAGCATTGGATCGGGGTTTCTGAAGAAACAACAACAGGCGTACACCGATTGTATCAAATGCTCGAAAAAGGAGAATTACTCGTGCCCGCCATAAACGTAAACGATTCGGTAACCAAATCGAAATTCGATAATTTATACGGATGCCGCGAATCGCTGGCCGACGGTATTAAACGCGCAACCGATGTAATGATAGCTGGTAAAGTAGTTGTGGTTTTGGGTTATGGCGATGTAGGCAAAGGTTGTGCACATTCGATGCGTTCATATGGTGCAAGGGTAATTGTTACTGAAATTGATCCGATTTGTGCATTACAGGCAGCAATGGAAGGTTTTGAAGTAAACACCATTGAAAATGCTCTTCCTGAAGGAAATATTTATGTAACAACAACCGGGAATAAAGATGTGATAACCATTGAACATCTTGCCAAAATGAAAGACCAGGCAATAGTTTGCAACATTGGCCATTTCGATAATGAAATTCAGGTTGACAAACTCAATTCTTACAAAGGAATTAAAATTGTAAATATTAAACCACAGGTTGACAAGTACATTTTCCCCGAAGGACATGCGATTTATTTACTTGCTGAAGGTCGCCTGGTTAATTTGGGCTGTGCAACCGGACATCCATCGTTTGTAATGAGTAACTCGTTTACCAACCAGACTTTAGCCCAAATTGATCTTTGGAAAAACAAATACGAAATTGGTGTTTACCGCTTATCGAAAAAACTCGATGAAGAAGTTGCCCGTTTGCACCTCGAACAAATTGGTGTAAAACTAACAAC
>DATITY010000203.1:0-1620 GCA_035467235.1 Draconibacterium sp.
CAGCAAAAAGAATGGTATTTTATTGATTACCGATTTTAAAGTCAGTTTTTTTTCCATCCAGTAATCAATCAGCAATATTGAAAATGGAAGAGCCACTGCCTGAATTTTTGAAAGAAGGGAGAGTGAAAATACCAGCAATGAAAGAAGATAATAAACTGATTTTTTTGTTTTCAGGTATGAAATGTAAAGAAAAAGTGATCCCAGATAAAACATTCCAAAAAGTACATCTTTGCGCTCCGTAATCCAGGCAACCGATTCAATGCGCATTGGGTGAATGCCAAACAGTAGTGCAACCAAAAAGGAAACAAAAAACGACATTCCCAGCCTTTTCATCAACAGGAAAACCAAAAGCGTGCAAATAATGTGAAGTAAAACATTACTGATATGGTACAATGCCGGCTTGTCTTTGACCATTTTATATTCAATAGCAAATGTCAAGATTGACAAAGGATTGTAATTGCCAATAACATGTTCAGTAAAAATACCTTTTAAGTCGAAATTGATAACATTTTCATTTTCATAAACATTCACATGGTCGTCCCAGTTCACAAAATCAAATTTGAAGGTTTGAGAATAAAAGGCCAAAATCAATCCGGTTAAAAGAAAACTGCCAATTAACCAACTATTTTTTAATGATGGTTTTTCGGTGTAATTTTCCTTTTTTGATTGTGGTTTTTTCTCTTTCATAAGTCAGTTTATTTAACTTATCGAACTCCAGTCGAATTCGGTTTGCTTTGTCGATTTCAAAGTTTTCAGCAGTACCCTGTTTATTTCAGTTTGCAGGTTTGGGTCTTTCTCAAGCACTTCGGTTGCCACATTTCTGGCCAGCTGCAGAATTTCGCCATCTTTTCCGAGATTGGCAATTTTAAGGTCGAAACCAATTCCACTTTGCTGGGTACCTTCAATGTCGCCGGGGCCCCGAAGTTTCATGTCAACTTCGGCAATTTCAAAACCATCGTTGGTGCGCACCATTGTTTCCAATCGCTTGCGGCTTTCCATACCAATCTTGTACGAAGACATTAAAATGCAATATGACTGTTCTGCACCTCGCCCAACTCTGCCGCGCAATTGATGGAGCTGCGACAATCCGAATCGCTCGGCGCTCTCGATTACCATAACCGAGGCGTTTGGTACGTCAACACCAACTTCAATCACGGTTGTTGCGACCATTATTTTTGTTTCCCCATTTTTAAAAGCCTGCATCGCGCTTTCTTTTATTGCCGGTTTCATTTTACCGTGAACCATGCTCACTTTCACATCCGGAAATGCCTCGGTGATGTGCCGGTAACCTTCTTCCAGATTCTTCAGATCCATCTTTTCAGACTCCGAAATTAACGGATAAACCACATAAATCTGAGTGCCTTTTTCCATTTGCTGTCTGAGGAAATTATTTACCTGTTGCCGGCGGTTTTCAAAATAATGCATGGTTTGAATGGGTTTTCTTCCCGGAGGCAACTCATCGATTACCGACACATCCAAATCCCCGTAAACGGTCATTGCAAGTGTTCGCGGAATTGGAGTGGCTGTCATAACAAGTATATGTGGCGGAATGACATCGCTTTTTTGCCAAAGTTTTGCCCGCTGTGCAACTCCAAAGCGGTGTTGCTCGTCGATAACCAC
>DATITY010000204.1:0-7057 GCA_035467235.1 Draconibacterium sp.
TCATATTATATTTGAAAAAGATTCCGAAACAATTTCGGAATGACGTTTTCAAATGACTTTTCTTCGTTCTCACTACTCACTACTAAAAATCTAAATACTTTAAAAAGATGCCATTAAAAATTCCGGATACATTACCTGCCATCAAAATTCTGGAAGAGGAAAATATTTTCGTGATGAATGAGTCGCGTGCAACGCACCAGGATATTCGTCCGCTTAAAATTATTATCCTCAACCTGATGCCGTTGAAAATCACAACCGAAACCGATTTGTTGCGATTGTTATCCAACTCTCCCCTGCAAATTGAAATCGATTTCATGAAGATAAAAGGCCATCAGCCTAAGAATACGCCTTCCGAGCACATGAAGGAGTTTTATCGTGATTTCGACCAGTTAAAAAATACAAAATATGACGGGATGATTATTACCGGCGCTCCGGTGGAACATTTACCATTTGAGGAAGTTACCTACTGGGACGAAATGAAACAGATTTTAGATTGGGCTCAGCATCATGTTACATCCTCGTTGTTTATCTGCTGGGCTGCGCAGGCTGCGCTTTTTCATTATTACGGTGTACCAAAATATCCTTTGCCAAAGAAAATGTTTGGCGTTTTCGAGCATACCAATTCAAACGAAAAACTGCCGATTTTCAGAGGCTTCGACGATGTGTTCTTCATTCCTCACTCACGCCACACTGAAATCAGGGCAGAAGACATTGAACCAATTGATTCACTTCAAATAATAGCCACTTCAAAAGAAGCAGGAGTTTCAATTGTGAAAGCTAAAAATGGGAGACAATTATTTATTACCGGACATGCTGAATATTCCCGTCATACGCTCGACACTGAATACCGTCGTGATAAATCACAAAATTTGCCGATTGAAATTCCTGTAAATTACTATCCCGGTGACAATCCGGATAATGTAGCTCAGATGCGCTGGAAATCAACGGCAAATCTGTTGTTTTCGAACTGGCTGAACTATTACGTTTACCAGGAAACACCTTACAATCTGGAAGAGATTCAGTAAAAAGTTTCCATTTTGACTGTTAAATTTATTCCAGTTGTTTTTTCATTTCGCCCTTTAGCCGTAATTTTGAAAGGAATTCAAAATTGATAAGCGATGAAAAAAATAGCAGTTGTTCTGGCAGGAAATGGAGTTTACGATGGCGCTGAAATCCACGAAGCCACACTTACTTTACTGGCGATTGCCCGTCAGGGAGCTCAATATCAGTGTTTTGCCCCGGATATCAATCAGGCACATGTTGTTAATCATTTGACAGGAAAGGAAATGCACGAAACCCGAAATGTTTTGGTTGAAGCAGCCCGAATTGCACGTGGTAAAATCAAACCACTTTCAGAATACAAGGCAGCCGATTTTGATGCAATTATTTTTCCCGGAGGATTTGGAGTGGCTAAAAATCTGTGCACGTTTGCATTCGATGGTGTGAACTGTTCGGTAAACAAAGATGTGGAAAAAGCAATCAGAACGACTGTTGTAGCCGAAAAACCAATTGGCGCTTTGTGTATTTCGCCTGTATTAATAGCAAAAGTTCTGGTTGATGTTGAAGTAACAATTGGGAAAGACAAAGGAACAGCAAGTGCGATTGAATCATTTGGAGCAACCCACGTTGAAACCACACATGGCGAAATTGTATATGATTCGAAATACAAACTGGTTACAACACCCTGTTACATGCTCGATGCAACAATCGACCAAATTGCCGATGGCGCAGAAAATGTTGTTCGAAAAATTCTGGATTTGACATAGTATTGATTTTTATAAAAATATGAATCCCTTACCATTTATCGATATTCATACTCATCCCGACCGCGTGGAATCGGAGACTATAATTGTCCAGAATATATTTCCGGGTGAAAGTTTTGCAGCATTTACGGGGCGCAACTTTTATTCTGTCGGGTTGCATCCCTGGTATTTAAAAATACCCGTGGAGAACAATGAAATGTTGCAAATGGTAGCAGATGCGCTTGAGTTCGATCATGTTTGTTTTGTAGGTGAATGTGGGCTCGATAAAAAAGTTACGGTCGATTTTGAGGAACAAATCCGGGTATTCAAGGCTCACGCTTTTATTGCTGAAGAGTTTAAACGACCACTGATAATTCACTGTGTAAAAGCATACAACGAAGTTTTTGAAATCCATAAAAAATTACATCCCGAAATGCCCTGGATAATGCATGGTTACAGGGGAAATATGCAAACCACGCAATTGCTGGGAAAACGCGGAATATTTTTCTCGTTCGGCAAAAGTTTATTCGATGAAAATTCAAAATCTGTTGAATCGCTGAAATGTCTGCCCATGGAAAGGATTTTTTTCGAAACCGATGAATTTGATGGCAGTGTTGAACAGATTTATGAAAGGGCGGCCATTTTAAAAAATGTATCGCTTGAAATACTAAAAACTGAAGTGTGGAATAATTTTCACAGAATAGAAAGTTCATTAATCAGCCGGTTTTAATCGGCATAATTAAAAATTAGAAATTGAAAATTTTAAATTCGAACCCCGAAATTCTGAACTTTTAACTTTAAACTCGAAACCTTATACTTTAAACTGCTATGGATTGGTTAGATAGAACCGAATTGCTTTTTGGAAACGAAAAACTAAACAAGCTGAAAAAAGCCAATGTTTTGGTTGTGGGTTTGGGTGGAGTAGGAGCGTATGCTGCCGAACAACTTTGCCGGGCAGGCATTGGAAAAATGACGATTGCTGATGGCGATGTGGTTGAAATCACAAACCGCAACCGGCAACTGCCCGCCCTTGTAAGTAACATTGGAAAGCCAAAAGCCGAAATTTTGGCACATCGTTTTCGTGATATAAATCCTGAAATTGAACTTACGGTAATTAACGATTATATTTCCGATGATAAAATTGTTGAATTGCTTAAAAGTCAATCTTTTAATTATGTAGTTGATGCTATTGATACCCTTTCTCCAAAGGTTTTTTTATTATATCATTCCATTCAGTTTGGATTGCCGGTGGTAAGTTCAATGGGTGCGGGAGGAAAAATTGATCCGTTAAAAGTCCAGATTACCGACATCTCAAAATCGCACAATTGTCAGTTGGCAAGAATTATTCGTAAGCGTCTTGCGCGAATGGGAATAAAAAAAGGAGTAAAAGTTGTGTTTTCTTCCGAAGAAAAAGATAAAAATGCTGTTCGGTTGGAAGAAGGAAAAAATAAAAGATCTACAGTTGGAACTGTTTCGTATATGCCACCTGTTTTCGGATGTTTTATCAGTAGCGTTGTTATTCGCGATTTGGTTTCATAAACACGTAATCTGAATGTGATCAAAAGGTTTTAAAACTATAATTTTATAAAAATTAGCGCTTTATTGATTGTATATTAGAATATTAAATTACCTTTGGCGCGTTAAAATTATTGATGGTGATTGGGTTTAAAGTCTGTCTTCTGTCTGGGTTTTAATAGATGGTCTTTTTTTTAATGAATTTTTTAAGACAGTCGAACGGTTCTCCTTTCTTGTTTTTCTCCACGGTATTTATTTGTAAATCAGGGTTTTCTAATTTTTGAATATGCGTAAATCCTGGAAATGTAACACAGATTTGGTGGTGCTGTTTAATAATTTAAAAAATTGGATTTATTAATTTTTAAAAAGGAACAAATGAACATTTATGTTGGAAATCTTCCGTTCAATTTAGGCGAGGAAGATTTAAAAGAAATTTTTGAAGAGTATGGTGAAGTAGGTGAAACCAAAATTATTTCTGATAAATTTTCAGGAAGAAGCAAAGGTTTTGGATTCGTTGAAATGGCAAATGATGCCGAAGCAAACAACGCCATCAAAGAATTAAACAATGCTGAAGTTAGCGGCAGAAACATCAAAGTGAACGAATCAAAACCGAAACCGGCTGAAAGTCGTGGCGGAGGTGGTGGTGAGCGTCGCGGCGGTGGTGGCGGTGGCTATCAGCGCAGAGAACGTTACTAATAATGAAAGGTACCGTAAAATGGTACGATGCAGTTAAAGGATTTGGTTTTATCCAGTCTGAAGACAACAAAGATTTGTTTGTGCATCGTTCCGGAGTAAAAGACAATGTCTTTTCGTTGGAAGCAGGACAGTCGGTTGAATTTGAAATAAAGGAAAACGACAAAGGTCCGGTAGCATTTAATGTTGAAGTAGTTTAACAAAACGATAGATTAAAAAAAGGATCCTGTGAAAACAGGATCCTTTTTTTATTCCGAAAAACAGTACAACGATTTAAATCCCCTTAAAAACAGTTCGTTACCAACAATTACCGGTGAAGCATGAAAGTTATCTTCCAAAACATTTGAAGAGAGTATTTCAAATTTTTCACCAGCTCTTATTACCAGGCAAATATTTTCGGCAGCAACATAAATGCGATCGCCACTCCCTGTGGGTGAAGAATAAAGGTTGCCAATTCCATCCAGCTTTTCTTTCGAATAAAAAACTTTACCGGTTTTGGCATCAAGACACGTTAATTCGCCATTATTTGCCCTGAGAAAGTATAGTTTTCCATCCATTAAAAGTGGATTTGGTGTGTATGGTGTATCCTGGTTGTATGTCCAAAGAATTACGTCGGTACCGGTAATGTCGCCTTTTGCTATGGCAAGATCAATTGCGAGCAGTGCATTTCCCCTGAAACCACTCATTACATATAAAATTCCATCAGAATAAACCGGATTTGGAATTACATTCTGAGTCATACCTGTACATGTCCAGATAATTTCTCCCGTGTTGTAATCATAACTTCTCACCTGATTTGTTGCGCTGGTAATCACCTGTGCTTTTCCATTAACTTCAACCACCAAAGGAGAAGCCCACGAAGTTTTTTCGTCACGTTCTACTTTCCATACTTCATCACCTGTTTTTTTATTCAGCGCAGCCATGAACGATTTATCTTCACTATCCCACTGAATAAATAATTGATCTTTATACAGATACGGTGATTCTCCTTCGCCAAAACTCATTTTCTTTTGCAACTGTCCAAAATCGCGTTTCCAGATAATATTCCCCTGAAAATCGAGACAAAATAAACCGCGCGAACCAAAATAGGCATAAATAAATTCTCCATCGGTGCATGGCGAATTTGAAGCCCAGCTTCCCAGATTGTGAGTTCCTTCAAGTGGCATTTCCCTTGTAACTGTTTTCTCCCAGGTTATTTTTCCTGTTTCACGGTTTATAAGTATCACTTTAAATTCATGTATCACTTCGGTAATTGTTCCGGGCATTCTCGATGCTTTCGCAATCAGCGAAGTGTCACCTCTTTCATTCGTGGGAACTGCGGTTTGAACAATTATATTATTCTCCCAAACAACTGGTGTTGCATGTCCTTTTCCAGGAATTTCAGTTTTCCATTTCAGGTTTTTTGTTTCACTGAATTCTGTTGGCGGATTTCCTTTTACTGCTGCTCCTGTTCCCAGCGGACCGCGCCATTGTGGCCAGTTGTCTGTGGTTTGCCCGAAGGAATTGGAGAATAGAAATAATGAAATTACGATTGAAATGATTTTTCCGGTTTTCATAATTTTAAATTTAAGTTTGAAAAAGTTAGACCAGTATGAAATCTCTTGGTTTAATTGGCTCGTTATAATATAACAGGTCTCTTTGTTTAGCTATTCACCATCAATACTGTCATTTCTTTTAACAGTAATTGGAATCCGTCTGATTTTTATATTCAGGTATGCAAACAAAATGGTCATTAACGGGCTGATAATATTGAAAAAAGCGTACGGTGCGTATGCCATTGTTTCAACGCCCAAAACCCTTGATTGAGTGGCACCGCAAGTATTCCATGGAACCAGAACCGATGTCATTGTTCCGCTGTCTTCGAGTGTGCGGCTTAAAAGTTCAGGTGCAAGTCCTTTATCCTCATATGTTTTTCGAAACATTCTTCCAGGAACAACAATTGCAAGATACTGATCGGACGCTGTTGTATTGAAAAACAGGCAGGTTACAACTGTTGACGTAACAAGGCTTCCGGTGCTTTTGGCATATTTTACAATGGGTTGTGTAATTCGTCTCAACAATCCTGCTGATTCCATAATTCCACCAAAAACCATCGCAGACAGAATCAGCCAGATGGTGTCCAGCATTCCGCGCATTCCCGATGTACTCAGTAATTCTGTAATTTTTGGGTCCGAAGTGGTAAGCGAAATATCGCCAAACATCGATTGCATAACCGAAATGTACGATGCTTTGGTGTAATTATCATTTATTCCGGCAATTGTTTTAATAATTTCCGGCTGAAAAATAACACTGAAAATTGCACCAAGTAATGTACCTGCAAATAACGCCGGAATTGGGGGCACCTTCAGCAGGATAATGGTAAAAAGCAATACAGGTACCAAAAACAGAACAGGATTAACATTAAAAGTTCCTTCAATGGCGTTTTGTACAAATTCAACGTTTACCACAGCACCAGAAAAATCGTACTGCAACCCAATAATCAATGAAATCAGCAGGGTCAATAAAAGTGATGGAACAGTGGTGTACACCATGTATCTGATGTGGGTGAACAAATCGGTACCGGCCATTGCCGGAGCCAGGTTGGTGGTGTCGCTCAACGGACTCATTTTATCGCCAAAATAAGCTCCACTGATTATCGCACCGGCCACAACCGCTTCGTTCATTCCCAGTGCTTTTCCTATTCCCAGCAGCGCAACTCCAATGGTAGCAACGGTTGACCACGAACTTCCGGTGGCCATGCTTACAATTGAGCCTACAACTACAGCAGTCAAAAGAAATAATTTTGGATTAATAATATTTAATCCGTAATAAATCATAGCCGGCACTACGCCGCTAATCATCCACGTTCCGGCCAGTGAGCCAATCAGCAAAAGAATTAAAATCGATGGCATTGCAGATCCAATAGTGGAAACTACTTTTGCCCGCACTGATTCCCAGTGATAACCGAGTCTCATTGCAATGATTCCGGCAACTGCTGCAGAAAAAATAAGGGCAATTTGGTTTGCTCCGGCCAGTGTATCTTCAAAAAGAAAAACATTCAGCGTCAGTAGAACAATTAAAATAAAAATAGGTATGAGCGCTTCAAATAAACCTGCTTCTCTTTTCAT
>DATITY010000205.1:0-2998 GCA_035467235.1 Draconibacterium sp.
GGTTACCGGCGGCAGTATTGCGGTAAAAGAACGCGATACATTTTTAAAATGGCTCGAAAAATACGGTTCAGAAAAAATTATCCTTGGCGCCGATGCAAAAAACGGAAACATTGCAGTTAGTGGCTGGCAGGAAACAACTGAATTGCCGGTTATCGAATTCATTTCAGAATATCATAAAAAAGGTATTTTGAAAGTTATTTCAACCGAAATCAGCCGCGATGGAATGTTGTCCGGTCCGGCATTTGATCTGTATTCTGAAATAATGGAAACATTACCAAAAGTTGAAATTATTGCCAGCGGCGGTATTGCAACCATGGACGACATATTAAAATTAAATGAAATGGGAGTGCCAGGCGTAATTACCGGTAAAGCCATATATGAAAACCGGATAACTTTGGAAGAAATAGAAAGGTTTATTCTTTGAACTTTGAACCTGTCTGCCACCAGGCAGGCCTGAAACTTTGAACTCGATTTTATGTTAGCAAAACGAATTATACCATGTTTGGATATCCGTAACGGACAAACCGTTAAAGGAATCAACTTTGTAAACATCCAGGAAGTTGGCGACCCAGTTGAACTTGGCGCCAAATACGCTGCCGATGGCGCCGATGAACTTGTTTTTCTGGATATTACCGCCACACACGAAGGCCGCAAAACCTTTGTTGAGTTGGTAAAAAGGATTGCAGCAACTTTAAATATACCATTTACAGTTGGCGGTGGAATCAGCGAACTTGGCGATGCCGAAAAGCTTTTAAGTGCCGGCGCCGATAAAATTTCGATAAATTCTTCAGCAGTTCGCAACCCAAAACTGATTGACGATTTGGCGTTGAATTTTGGAAGCCAGTTTGTAGTGGTGGCCATCGACGCGCGGGGAGATGAAAATAATTACTGGACAGTTACTGTAAATGGTGGACGAATTCCAACTGATAAGGAACTGTTTTCGTGGGCAAAGGAAGCCGAAGATCGTGGAGCAGGTGAAATATTATTTACGTCGATGAATCACGATGGAACAAAAAACGGATTTGCCAACGTACAACTAGCGCAAATGGCAGGGGCGTTAAAAATTCCAATCATTGCTTCGGGTGGAGCAGGTAAAATGGAACATTTTGTCGATGTGTTTACCAAAGGGAAAGCTGATGCCGGATTGGCTGCCAGCATTTTTCACTATAACGAAATCCCGATTCCGGTTCTTAAAAAGTATTTACATGAAAACGGAATTGTTGTCCGTTAAAATCTTATCTGAATAATTACATTTGCAGCAAATAATTTAAGATGAACGAATTCGAGGATAATACCCAAATCAATTTCGATAAACTGGGTGGCCTGGTTCCTGCAGTTGTTCAGGATAATGAAACGTTAAACGTTTTAATGGTCGGTTTTATGAACGCGGAAGCGTTGCAAAAAACGCAGGAATTGGGCAAAGTTACGTTTTTTAGTCGCACCAAAAACCGCTTGTGGACAAAGGGAGAAGAGTCAGGGAATTATTTGAATGTGGTTTCTGTATTGGTCGATTGTGATGAGGATACACTTTTAATTAAAGCCAAACCGGTGGGGCCAGTTTGTCATACCGGAGCAGATACCTGTTTTAATGAAATCAATTCAAAAGACAATGTTCAGTTTTTAAGTTATCTGCAGGATTTTATAGATAAAAGAAAGGTAGAGATGCCGCAGGGTTCGTACACCACTTCTTTGTTCGAAAAAGGTACGAGAAAAATTGCACAGAAAGTGGGAGAGGAGGCCGTTGAAACCATCATTGGAGCCATGGCCAACGATGATGAAAATTTTATTTATGAGGCCGGTGATTTACTGTATCACCTCATTGTACTGCTTACTCATAAAGGTTATAGAATTGAAGACATTGTCAGCGAGTTGAGAAAAAGACACTCCTAAATCTGTACTATTCCAAATCGCCTTTATACAGGTTTTATAAAACATGGTTATGTAACATAGTTTCAAAACATAACTGTATAACATTCAATATTTAAGCGGGTTTATTGACTTTTTTTAATGCGAAGTTGGTAGCTTTGTAATAGTCTTCTAACTTAAAAATCGTTTAATATGGAAACCATGATTGCTTGTCCGACCAGTACCGTAACTATTTTAGCATGTCAGAAAATAGCTAAAAGTTTCAAGGAAAACATTTACGAATTAAGCAGGATCAGAAAAGACTGGGATCCTGGTTATGCGACCTCTATAAATGTGTGGATTAACGATACCATTGAAAAATATTATCAGGGAAGCGCCGATTCTGTTGATAATAAGATGTTTATGGAATGGCACGAAATAATGGTGGCAGGAATGCAGAGTTTAAAAGTTCTGCGTGCATCGATAAAAGTAGATTTTAAAGACAATAAACAGTTTTTGAAAACTTTTTTTGACAAACACGGATATACCGAATTTTTTAGTGATGCCAAAAATGGCGATCACCTCAGCTTGCATAAGTTTCTGACTACTTTTGCCAAAAATCTCGACGAAGAAACGAGGAAGAAGATAGTTGCAAAAAATACACCTGATTCTGTTATCGATAAAATTCTGGATTGTGCGCAGGAAATTACAAGATTCACAAAATGTTTCGAGACACTGGAAGGCGATGCACACTTGAATTCGTATGGTCTGAAGGAGGTTACTGAGATTTATATTACTATTCAGGATATTTCGCGTATTGCAATGGCATATTATCAATATGATCCAATTCTTCGAGACAAGTTTAACTTTTATAAGGTTTTGTCAAATCTTTAAATGTTTTGATGAGTCTGTTTTAGGTTATTCAATTTTTACCATGGTTTTGGTACTTCTCCACTTTCCGGAAATCATTTCACAGAAATAGATTCCGCTTTTCAGATTTTCTTCCAAAAAGGTAAATGTATGTATTCCTTTTGGTTTCAATCCTTCATTTTTCTCGAAGATGATTTTGTTATTTACATCATAAAACCGGAATGTTACTTCGCTCAGTTCAACTAGTTCATATTTAAAAGTTGTTCGGCTTTTAAAAGGATTT
>DATITY010000206.1:0-2853 GCA_035467235.1 Draconibacterium sp.
CAAAATCATTATTTACGACCACAATGCCGACAAACCCGAATATCCGATAACAGTTTTAAACGACCCGGAAGCCAGGAAATATATTGACGGATCAGCTTTTCATCTTTACGGCGGAGTGATTGAGAATGTGAGCAAAGTGCACGAAGCACACCCCGATAAAAACCTCTATTTTACTGAACAGTGGATTGGAGCTCCCGGCAATTTTGACGGCGATTTGAAATGGCATACAAAACAACTGATAATTGGCGCTTCGCGAAACTGGTGCAAAACTGTGCTGGAGTGGAACCTGGCAGCAGACCCTCATCAAAAACCACACACACCGGGCGGATGCACACAATGTTTGGGAGCTGTAACAATAGATGGAGATTTGGTTATCCGTAATCCGGCGTATTATATTGTTGCCCACGCCTCAAAGTTCGTTCGTCCGGGATCAGTGCGAATCGACTCAAATATACCTGAGGAACTACCTAATGTTGCTTTTAAAACACCCGAAGGGAAAATCGTTATCATCGTATTGAATGATTCAGGTTCAGAAAAAAAATTCAATATAAAAGTTGAAAACGAATCGATTACCACTTCATTGACAAGCGGTTCAGTTGGTACATTTGTTTGGTGATTCTTCCCGATATTAGTTCACCACTTCCATTTTTACCATTTCCACTTTTTTCATGTCCCTTTCATAATAACGCGAACCTAAGAAAAAGAGCACTGTTGAGATAAGCAGCGAAATGGGAAGAAAAGTAAACGCGGTTTGAATATTTGTTGCATCGGAAATAGCGCCCATTACAATCGGGCCGGGCATTGAACCCAGCAGGTTTTGAATTATAACTGCAATAGCGTACGACATTGCCCGCAGTCCGGGGTGAACCACATCCTGGGTAACAGCCGTTGCAGCCGCAATAAATGCGGTTACTGATATGCCGACTGACAGTAGCACAAGATATTGCATTTGCCCGTCGAAAATACTAAAAGCGAGGAACATGAGTATTGCAGAAAGAAACGAAGTAATGGACGGCACCAGTAAGCGGGCATTCAGCTTTTTGCGCCTCCATTTGTCGGCAACATAACCTCCCAAAGGCGCCCCGACAATTGCAAGCAGCATTACTATACTGGCTTTCATCCCAGCCGGACCTTCAGCCATTCCCTGCACCCGATGAAAATAAGTGGGAAGCCAGGTAATCAGCGAAGTAGTTGCAAAAACAACTCCGGCCATACCGAAAAAAGTAAATATCAACGAAGGTTTTGATAAAAACTCCTTTAGCGTATCCTTTAATGTCATTCTGACTTTCCGGCGTTCAGCAATGCGGTCAGCTCTTGAACTGGTTTTTTCAAAATCAACGGTTTTTTCAAGATGAACAGTTTTGTAGTCTTTTATAAAAAAGAACAGCACAGCAATTATCAATCCCGGTATTGCAACAATTCCCAGGGCATGACGCCATCCCCAGTGCGCGGCAATAATTCCTCCGATAGCTACTCCAATGGCGCTTCCCAAAGGTATGGAGGCATTCCAGAGTCCAATCATCATGGCTCTTTTTTCGACGGGATAAAGCGCTGACATCATTGCCGAACCTCCCGGAGCATAACCGGCTTCGCCAATGCCAATAATTGTGCGGGTTGCAAATAATTGCCTGAACGATTTCGAAAAAGCGCCCAGCCCGGTAGCGATTCCCCAAACAACAGCCATCAAACCGATGGTCTTTTTACGGCTCCAGCGATCTACCAGAATTGAAATGGGAAATGTGAAAACAACGATTGACAAATAAACAACGGATACCAGCATGCCACATTCCTTATCCGTTAAATTCCAGTCAGCTTTAAGGAAAGGAAACAGGGACGAAATCACCATCCGATCGATATAATCGAACATGTAAAGCAAAAAAAGCAAAGCGAAAATGTAGTTGGTATATCCTTTTGAAAACAAGTAACCGGGTTCGATTTTAGCTTCTTTCATAACCAACCTTTTTTAATGGATGAAAAAATAAAATTAAGTTTACCGTAAAAATAAAATTAAAACTGAATAATTAGCATCCGTTTTGTTTCCTGTTTGAAAATAAATACTGTTTTGTCTGTATTTTAAGTTTTCAATCCCATATTTATATCTAAATCAAATTTAGTTTTAATTTATACCCATCTAAATGATTAATTTGGAATAACAAAAGCCGGTCTGTGTTGTTTTAAAATTTAAAAAATTAACGTCATATAAAAAAATTATATCATGGACGTAGAAATATTATCACGGTTGCAGTTCGCATTTACAATTGCATTTCATTACATCTATCCACCCCTGAGTATCGGATTGGGTGTGGCTTTGGTGGTTTTTGAAGGAATGTACCTGAAAACCAAAGACAAACATTACGAGCAGTTAACCAGATTCTGGATCAGGATTTTTGCACTGATTTTTGGAATTGGTGTTGCTACCGGAATAGTTATGGAATTTGAGTTCGGCACGAACTGGGCAGCCTACTCGCGTTATGTGGGCGATATTTTTGGAAGTGCGCTGGCCGCAGAAGGTGTTTTTGCGTTTGCACTTGAATCCACTTTTCTGGGGGTTTTGCTTTTTGGCTGGAACAAAGTAAGTCCACGTGTTCATTTCTTTTCAACAGTTATGGTAACGCTGGGTTCCATGTTTTCGGCCATCTGGATTGTGGTTGCCAACTCGTGGCAGCAAACCCCGGCAGGATTTAAAATTGTTGGCGAAGGAATGACTGCAAAAGCCGAAATTACCGATTTATGGGCCATGGTTTTCAATCCCTCATCGGTTGACAGGATCATTCACGTTTGGATCGGCGCCTTTCTGGCTGGTACTTTTTTGGTGCTGAGTGTTCATGCTTATTATATTTTAAAGAACAGGTT
>DATITY010000207.1:0-1529 GCA_035467235.1 Draconibacterium sp.
GACGATCAAAAAATCGCGGATTGGTGTTCATGGTGAATATAATGGAGGATTTGGAAAAATTCCGGTTGAAGGAGAAGATAAGTTTTTCTCGGTAAACAATGCATGGTTAGGTGGTCTCGATTATTCAGTAAATGCTGAAGACTTTTCCAAAGGCTTCTCTTTAAAAGCACTGTATAAAGAGATTCAGAATAAACAACATTCATTTCAGTTAACTGGAGTATGGTATGTGAACTTCCTGAAAGGAAAAATGTCGTTCACAGGTTTTGCCGATTTCTGGAAAGAAGATTCTGACTTTAATTTCGACGGTACAACCGATGCAACTTACACTTTCCTGAGTGAGCCACAATTATGGTACAATATTAGCAGCCATTTTTCAGCAGGTAGCGAGCTTGAGTTAAGCAATAACTTTGCAGGTCACGAAGGGTTTATGGCAAATCCAACCCTGGCAGTAAAATGGATATTTTAACCAATAAATCAAAAACATTATGTTAGAAAAATTTTTCAACCTTTCAGGAAATAAAACCACGGTAAAAACCGAGGTTCTGGCAGGAATAACAACATTTATGACGATGGCCTACATTCTGGCTGTGAATCCCGATATTTTAAGTGCTACGGGTATGGATAAAGGTGCTGTTTTTACAGCTACAGCTTTATCAGCTTTAATAGCCACATTGGTTATGGCGCTGTACGCTAAATTACCTTTTGCATTGGCTCCCGGGATGGGTTTAAATGCCTTTTTTGCATTTACTGTTGTTTTGGGAATGGGCCACTCATGGCAATTTGCGCTTACAGCAGTTTTTATTGAAGGTTTGATTTTTATCGCACTTACAGCCTTTAACATTCGCGAAATGATAGTAAACTCCATACCAATGAACATGAAACATGCTATTTCGGTTGGTATCGGGTTATTTATCGCTTTCATAGGACTAAAAAATGCAGGAATTATTGCCAGCAGTCCTGCCACTTTTGTAACGCTTGGCGATGTAACCAATCTTACTGAAAATGCAGGTGCAGCAGTTGCCCTTGTAACCCTCATTATTACAGGCATATTACTGGCGCTGAGAGTAAAAGGCGCCTTATTGTATGGAATTCTGATTGGAGCCGTTATCGGGTTGCCGGTTGGTATAACCCATTTGCCCGAAAGTTTTGATCTTACTCCCCCGTCGTTAAGTCCAATTTTTATGAAATTCGAATGGACCCAGGTTTTAACCTTAGATATGCTTGTGGTGGTTTTTACTTTTCTTTTTGTTGATATGTTCGATACCGTTGGAACTTTAATCGGTGTGTCATCAAAAGCCAACATGCTCGATAAAGAAGGACGTGTACCGCGTGTAAAACAGGCGCTCATGGCCGACGCTGTTGGTACTACAGTAGGTGCTATGCTGGGAACTTCAACCGTAACCACTTACGTTGAAAGTGCAGCCGGTGTAAGCGAAGGCGGACGTACAGGTTTAACCTCGCTGACAGTGGCAGGTCTTATGATTCTGGCGCTATTTCTTTCGCCAATCTTTCTAATGATACCGGGTGCA
>DATITY010000208.1:0-16302 GCA_035467235.1 Draconibacterium sp.
CACTGCCTGTGCGCTGATAAATAGCCGCTCGGCAAGTTGTGCCTGTGAAATACTAATTTTCTTTCGTGCCTGGGTAATTTGAATTCCAATCATTTTTTTTTCCATATGTAATCTCTTTTTTTTATTTTTTCGACACAGCAAATATATTGGTGCTTGTTGCCCAAATCAAAAAAATACGAAAACTTATGGTTGCAATAGCGCTATTTAAGGTTGTTATTCAACAACCACTGGAGTTTGGCTAATTTCTCATATAGAAAGCCGCGGAAGCATTACAGGTTAGGGAATTTCTGAGGCTTCGTGTATGTATTTGATTTTTCACGAAGTCGGAGAAATTCAAATTAGTGGCTTTTGCCCATAATTGAGCACGAATGTTGTTCAATAAATCGCCTGTAGTTATGCGTTTTTCATCCTTCTTCGGGTACCATTTTGGTCTTGGCAGCATTAAGGTGTTTGGTTTTGTGTTTACCCTATGGCTTGCCAAATGCAACAAGCCATACATGGCCGCGACAAAAGCGGGGAGGCTTTCTGCCGAGTTTGGATTGCGGACCTGGGCCTGACCGCATCCCAGCAGGGTCTTTTCCTCACGGAAGTCGACTTCAATTTCCCAACGCCAGAGATAAGACTGTAAAATAATGTTGATGTCTAATTCAGTTTCAGTGCAGATCAGATAAGCCGGCTCCCGGTAAAGCATTCTGGAACCTTTGGTTAATCTGTAACCCAAAGGACGGATAACAATCAGTGTAAGGTTTTGTGGCCCTGCAGAACGCCATCGTACATTGCGTATAATTTTAACATTAAACTTATGGATTTTGCCCGCAGCCCATGCTTCTACCTGTTGCCACTGATAATGTTCGGATTGTCTTATTTCTTCAGGGGTTGGCAACCGTTCGCCATACACGCGTTTGCGACCCGATCCGGATTGCACTTCGGGTAGTTTGTACAGTTTGGTGTCTTTTCGGATACGCCCAATCAGGGTTGTTCTTTGTGGCATTTTTTTCAACACCTCTTTATTGGTATAACTGCCATCTACCGCAACAATCAACTCCTTGTCTTTGTATCCCTGGTCATCCAATGTTTTCCGAAGAAGCGCTATCCTGTTGGATCCCTGACGGCTAAGTTTGGCTGTTTTTTTCTCTTCCCTGTACACTTCCCATTGTTCTTTTTCTGCTGTTTTCCGGGGCCTAACAACTGTGGGGCAATGGTGAAAATCAACAGGGATAGCTCTTGATTGGCCGATTTGACCATCACGCGGAAGAGCAAGCGACATTTGGATGAATCGTTGACCCCAGATAAAATTGGTATGGAAGTGTGGTCCAAGCGGATCCCTTCTCCAGGCAGTGCCAGGAATGCGCTTCCCTGTTTTTTTGATCACCGTGTCGTCCATGTGAGCAACAATATAAGGAAGACCGTCAGCTTCTTGTAATACGTTTGACTGCACAACATTCATAATTTGAGATACGTCAACGTGCTGTTTGCTGAACAACCGGTAAGCTGCCGACCAATCGTCAAATTGGTTGCCACTAGCCACATGCCCGTAACCGTATGCCTGCCCAGGCAGGTCAGCTCACCGTACATCAACTCCCTGCACCTGGTCCATGACTTATGGTTGGAAAAAGCAGGGTGGCACTGGTTGAAAAGCAAATCAAGTTCATCGGTTAAGGATCCGTTAAAAGTTTTTTTTTGCCCGACTCTACATCCTGATCAGCGCGCTTTAGGGTCATTCGTTGCTTGTCTTCAATGATCCATTCTACAACTTCTCCCTTTTGAAACTCCATTGCTTGTGCAACGGCCGAAGGAAAATTAATATACCACTGCTCGCTGGCAGTTCTTTTGATTAGTTGAATTTTTGTTGGAAATCCCATGATGTTTAAATTTAAATTAAATCTAGTCATATAACTAGATTCAAAAATAACAAAAATAATCAACAGATTATAATTCCTGTTGATTATTTTTATCTAGTTAAATCCAAACTCAAGAGGTTGTTATTCAACAACCAACGGTTGTATTTATCGGAATTGAAGGTGAATTCTTTTGTGAATGGAAAACCTGCTGCTGCATCATTCCGGAAATTAAATAAATTTTGGAGGTGAAATATTTTCATATACTGCTTGTCCATATGAAAGTTTGATTTTTAAGTAAAAGTGTGAAATTAGGATTGAAAATCTGTATCAGCGGGAGTATGAGGTTTTATGAATGTTTACGGGAAAATTGCTCTGTTTGGATTTTCGGGAAATGCTTATCCCGAAATCTGGCGTCGGGTTGTTAAAATAAAGTCCACTTTTTATCCTCATCAGCATCGAATACAAGATCGGGGTAAAAGTATTTTTCATTTGCTTCCGGCACGTTACCCGGAGAGTTCTTACCTGATAAACTTTTTACCGTATGAGCAACCATTTGTGAATCAGGGAAGGGTACGCACAACTCTTCTATTTCTTTTCTACTTAATGGCCTTAGATATTCTTCTGTTGCATCATCGGGAAGTATAACAGGCATTCGCGGTTCATCTGAGAATTTCGGTTTATTGTGAATCTTAGTCATTAATGTATTTGCACGAGTTGTGACTATTGTAAATGTATTCAGGATTTCTCCCGTGTCGGGATTTGCCCAATCATTCCAAAGACCCGCAAAATAAAACGGTTTTCCCTCTTTGTGTGCGATGTAGAAAGGATATGTCTTTCCGTTAAAATAATGGTGTTCATAAAACCCTTCTGCGGGTATGATACATCTTTTACTCCCGGCTGATTTTTGAAATGATGATTTTTCAAACATCGTTTCTACTTTGGCGTTCAGCGTATTATTCCAAATACTTTCCGGGCTTTTTGCCCAACCTGGAACAAGGCCCCATGTATGAGGTTCCGGAGTAAACGGCTTATTGTTTGTGTATATAATTACTTTTGGATGCGCAAATCCTGAAACCTGAAACCAATCGTCGTATTGCCTGAGTACATTTCTCCAATACTCTATATCTGCCGGATTATTTCGCTCAGCCCTTCTAAGCGACATTTGAATTAGAAATCTTGCACTAAAACACATATTTTTTTCTCTAAAAAGTAATTCCAGTCTGCTGTATAACGTTTACTCAGCTGCTCTTGTTTAAGTTTCCATTTTTATTCATTCTGAATATTTATGGTTTACGGGATTTAAAAATTGATTGTTATCCGGTTATTTAGTAGTTCCGGGAAACTAATTGGTACTTCAGAGCATCAAATTAGTACTTGAAATAAACTAATTCGAAATAGTTCCCCGGTTCAAATAAAGGCTATTCTTCTCACTACTTTTAATGATACAAACCTGTTAAAACCCCTACAAATGGGGATTGTCAGAAATTGCAACTGCCGGTACTTTTGCCTTTATCATAAATTTATTAAATCAATTTAAATGAAGAATATTATCCTGACTACAGTTTTACTTCTGACGACTGTATCTTTTATGAATGCTCAAACCGACAGCATTCCGGCAAACCTCTATTTTAACAGCGCCGAGAAAATGCTGATGACCAACGGAAACCTTAAAATCGGCGGTTACGGCGAAGTTCATTACAATCAGCCGGTTTCGTCGGATGAAAGGAAAAACGGATCGTTAGATGTACACCGGTTTGTAATGATGATGGGATACCACTTTAACGACCAGTTACAGTTTGTTACCGAACTGGAGTTTGAACATGTTTCGGAGTTTTATGTGGAGCAGGCTTTTTTGCAATACAAACTCAGCAAATCCATCAACCTGCGGGGTGGTCTGATTTTAACGCCTATGGGAATTGTGAACGAATACCACGAACCTACCACGTTTAACGGTGTTGAACGTCCGCGGATTGACAACGATATTTCTCCCACAACGTGGCGGGAAATTGGTTTTGGAATCACGGGTGTAATATTACCTGTTTCATTGAAATACCAGGCGTATATCATGAACGGATTCAATGGATACGACGGACAGGCGCGGATTGGCGGAGCAAGCGGTTTACGGGGCGGTCGGCAGAAAGGAGCCAACTCGTATATGAGTTCGCCAAATTTCAGCGGTAAGGTTGAATATTTTGGCATTCGCGGACTGAATCTCGGATTGTCAGGATATCTTGGAAATACACAAAGTACGCTTTACAACGGAATCGATAAAAATGACGGGGAAGCCCTGGCAAAAGCAGATTCATCGGTAGTTGGAATTTCGATGGTTGGCACGGATGCACGTTATTCGTACAAAGGACTCAAATTGACTGGCCAGTTTTATTACACTCTCTTGTCGAATACCGAAGCTTACAATAAATTTACTGCCGGTAAAGGTGGCGGCAATTTGGGAAGCTCGATGTTTGGTTATTACATCGATTTGGGCTACAATGTTTTAAGGAGTGTGAAAACGGAAATGCAACTTATTCCATTTATTAATTATTCCAATTATGATACACATTATACAGTACCCGCCAATATTACCGACAACCTATCCTATCAGAAAAATGTAATTACCACCGGATTGTCGTTCTTCCTGACAAAGGGTGCTGTTGTAAAAACAGATTTGCAGTTCATTAAAAACGGCACATCCGATAAATATGCAACTACATTCAATGCCGGTTTTGGCATTATGTTTTAAAAATGGTGAAAGATGAATAAAAGTATTGTATTGATTTTTTGTCTGCTGATTGGTTTGGCCGGTTTTGGTCAGAGCGAAATTGAATATCAGAACAAACGATTGATAAGCAGTTTGAAAAAAAATAATATTTCAGATTATTCTTTACTTGAAGAAATAGGTATGACCGCATTTTCGATTAAACCTTCTGAAACAAACGGCAGATTTTATAAAGTATCGAAAAATCCGGAAAAAAGTGAAGTTAAATATGTGTTTGTTGGAAGAGTAAACAGTTGCCGTGCAGGCGGCTGTTGCAATTCCGTAAATATTTCGGGCAACGGAGAATCTGAATATTTCGATTATTTTATTTTTTTCGATTCCGCAAAAACTGTAAGGTTGGTTGAGGTATATAATTATGAGGCCACACACGGATACGAAATCACAGCAAAAGGTTGGCTGAAACAGTTCGTTGGTTTTTCAGGTAATAAAACACTTGAGGTAAATAAAAATATCGACGGTATTTCGGGCGCAACTGTTTCCGTATTCGCAATTACAAACGACGTTCAAGAGAGAACCAAGCTTTTGAAATCGATAAATTAGTTGAATATTTTTATCCCCACATAAATATTACGTGGTTTAGCAGGGCCGTAAATGTAGCCGCTGTCGCGGTATTTGCCCGAGTCGAAATCGTTCTGGTACTGGTTAAACATATTGCCCACACCTCCAAAAAACTCAACCGACGAATCGAGCCGTTTTGAATTTACAGTATAGGAGATTTTAAGGTTGGTTTCCATAAAATCGGGCGATTCGAATAAAATATCATTTTCAGGTGTGCCTACATTTCCGGGCACTCCGTAATGAGGAACCAGCATTTTGCCTGTATAAATTCCCGAAAGCGTGGTTTTGAATTTTTCGGTGGGCGTCCATGTTAAAGTATAGTAACCGTAAGCATTGGGAGTGCGCAAATATTCTTCTGTTCCGGGTAATTCTTCCGACCACTGAACCGGATTATCATACAAACTTTTTTGCAGAGTTATTCCGGCTTCTGCCTGGATTTTCCGGTTGTAATTGGCCCGCAGTTCCAAAGTCGATCCTGCTACATGGCTGTTACCGCCATTCTGTTTTTCCATAATTGAATTTCCGTCGGTGTCGGTGCCAATTTCCTGTAAAACAAATGCATCTTTCAGTGTTGTATAAAATCCTTCAAGGGTAAAACCAAAAATATGTTTTTCGGTGGGCTTGTCCCAGTTAAGTGAGGTAGTCCAGCTTTGAGATCTTTCTTCCTTTAAATCTCCGGCAAGTTCAACGGTTTGTATCCCACCACCGGCAAAGGCAATGTGCATATCCGAATCGAATGCCTGCGGCGCACGAAACCCTGTTGACCACGACAAACGAACCTGTGCATTTGTGTTGGGTTTGAACAGGAACGAAACACGGGGATTGAAAATCATGTTGTCAACAAAATTGTGCTTGTCGGCCCGCACCCCGGTAAGTAGCGTGATTTTCTGACTCACTGCCCAGTCACTTTGAATGAATGTGCCAAAGTTTCGCGAGTTCTGGTCGGTGAGGTAATTGTAGGTTTTAATTTCGTCGTACACATCATCAACAACATATTCGGCTCCAGCGGTGAGAACGTTAATACCGCGAATAAAATCGTACAACGTGTGGTTCACCTGCGACCCAAACTGAAATGTATAGTTTTTCGAAGTTCCGTAGGGAGGATTGCTGTTATATTCAATTTTCCCCGCTTCATCATCTGGCGAAATACCTGTAAAATGTTTTCTGTCTGTATTTTGCCCGGCCACATAAACCGCAAAAGTGGTCTGATTATTCGTGCTTGTCAGTTCATAATCAATTCCCCCGGTGATAATGTTATGTGTTCTTTCTTCCGATTGCTCAGCGAGGTACGAAGGTTCGGCAATCATTTCGCCGCCATATCGGAATTCGTGTATACTCGAAAAACTGGCTTCAATTTTTTGGTTTTCATCAGGTTTAAAAAAAGAATTGATGCCAAATGAATTGTTGTACAACTCCGGAAGTTCGGAATAGTTATCACCGTTATGGTCGTACCAGTCGCGCTTTTTGTAAGAAGTGTACAATGCCATTCCAGCATTTCGTTTTTGCGAAAGAGCGGTTAATGTACCATTCACCGAAAAATCGTTGGCATTACCGCCAATTACCGATTCGTTGAGTGCTACCTTGTATGAATTTCGTTGCGGCATTTTAGTAATAATATTTACTGTTCCGCCAATGGCGCTCGAACCATACAAAGCCGATGCACCTCCACGCACAATTTCGATGCGTTCAACCATTTCAGTTGGCATTTGTTCAAGCCCGTACAAACCGGTGAGCGGACTGAAAACTGAACGGCTGTTGATGAGAATCTGGCTGTAAGCGCCGCCTAGTCCATTCATTCTGAGCTGGGAGTAGTTGCAGGTCTGGCAATCGGTTTCCATGCGCAATCCTGGTTGAAAATTCAGCGATTCAGAAATGGTTTGTGCAGCCACGTTTTCAATGGCTTTCGAATCCATAACTCCAACAATTACAGCGCTTTCAGTTTGGCGTTTAAAGGTTTTTGTGCCGGTTATCACAACTTCATCAACCCTTATAAATTCTTCCTCCAAATCGAATTTAACTTCGAGGGTTGTATTGGGTTGAAGTTCTATTTCTTTTTTTTGGATTCGGTATCCCACCATTTTTGCAACCAGCGTAAATTTGCCCGTTGGCAGATCGACAAGCATATAATGTCCGGTGATATCGGTAGCGGTTCCAATGGTTGTATTCTCGATGTAGATATTTACAAATGGTATATGTTCGCCTTTTGAAACAACGTGCCCGGTAATAACTGCATCGCTGTGTTCCTGGCCATTTACTAAAGCAGGTAAGGTAAAAAGCATTAAGAGTAATGGTAAAACAAAATATTTCATGGCTTTATCTTAAATTGCTGTAATAACAGATATAAAATTCTTTTGTTTCAATATGTATAAGCAAATCGTGATAAATCGTCAGATTGTCCGCTAAAAAAGAAAAGTGGGAGGAATTAAAGTTTTAATTTTGTTACCATTCAACCATTTAATGTGATTTTTTGTTAATAAATCAGAAATAAGACAATCAGGTATTTTGTTGTATTCTGTAAAATGACTTATTTTGCATCAATTCTGAAAAATTTTAAAATAGATATAGAATGTTGGAAATAGGAAAATACGCTATGGTTACGTTAACATATGATTTACGTGTTGACGATGAAAACGGTGAAGTAGTAGAACAGGCAACGGAAGCACAGCCACTGGAGTTTTTATATGGAGCCGGGGCAATGTTACCCAAATTTGAATCTCAGCTTGCCGGATTGCGTGAAGGTGAACCTTTTACGATCAAACTGAGCAAGAATGATGCTTACGGCGATGTAAACGAGGAAGCAGTTGTTGAATTACCGAAACATGTTTTTCTGGTTGGCGGAAAATTCGACGACGAACTGATACAGATTGGAAATACAGTTCCGATGATGAGCAGCAATGGTCAACGTTTGAACGGTTTGGTTCTTGAAGTTAATGATGAGGTTGTAACTATGGACTTTAATCATCCGCTTGCTGGTGAAGATTTATATTTTGCCGGAAAAGTAATGGCAGTGCGCGAAGCTTCTGACGAGGAAGTTGCACAGATATTGTCGGGAAGTGGCGGTGGTTGCGGATGTGGCAGCGGAGGCGGATGCGGATCGGGTTGCGGCGATGATGGTTGCAGTGACGATTCATGCAGCACCGAACATTCGCACGGAGGTTGTGGCTGTGGCTGCTAGTATTCCATTTTGATTATTTGTTCGATTTAATTATTTTAACCTCGTTTTCTTAACTTTTTTTGGAAACGAGGTTTTTTGTACTTGCATGAATACATTTGGACACATATTTCGGTTAACCTCATTTGGTGAATCTCACGGTCGCGGAATCGGAGGAATTATTGATGGTTGTCCGGCTGGCCTGGAGTTGAATATTTCGCTTATTCAGGAAGATTTGGCGCGCAGAAAACCCGGGCAGTCGAAAATTACCACCCAACGTCAGGAACCCGACCAGGTTGAGTTTCTTTCCGGCATATTTGAAGGTAAAACCCAGGGAACACCCATCGCATTTGCGATATGGAACAAGGACCAGCATTCAAATGATTATAATGACCTGAAAGATGTTTTCAGGCCGTCTCATGCCGATTTCACCTATATTAAAAAATACGGAACCCGCGATTACCGGGGTGGAGGACGCTCTTCAGCGCGCGAAACGATTGCCAGGGTTGTGGCCGGTGCGATTGCAAAGCAAATTCTTGCCAAATTTGGAGTATCCGTTCAGGCTTATGTTTCGCAGGTGGGTGAAATTAAACTGGATAAACCATACACCGAACTTGATCTTTCAAAAACTGAAGATAATATTGTTCGTTGTCCCGACGCTCAAACAGCCGAAAGAATGATAGCCCGAATTGAAGCTGCAGGTACCGATCATGATACCGTTGGCGGCGTAATTACCGGCGTTGCAAAGGGAGTGCCTGCCGGTTGGGGAGAGCCTGTTTTTAATAAATTACATGCCGATTTGGGTTTTGCAATGCTCGGAATTAATGCGGTTAAAGGTTTTGAATACGGCTCTGGTTTTGAAGGAACAAAACTTAGCGGTTCGCAACATAACGATGTCTTTATCCAAACGGAAAGTGGTGTTCGAACCAAAACAAATCATTCCGGAGGAATTCAGGGTGGAATTTCAAACGGTGAAGATATCTATTTTAATGTGGCCTTTAAACCCATTGCCACATTATTGAAAGAACAAAAAACAGTTGACATAAAAAGTAACGAAATAATCATTAATCCCAAAGGAAGGCACGATCCCTGTGTATTGCCGCGCGCTGTTCCGATTGTTGAAGCAATGGCAGCGTTGGTACTTATTGATCATTATTTATTAAGTAAATTAAACTCAATTTAAAATGCCCAGAAAAAAACGTTTCAGAAGAATTCAGGTGCCCCCGGTAATTAAAGGAATGTCGGTTTACGGTGTAAGAGGAAGAAAATCGAATGAGGTGATTTTACATATTGAAGAATATGAAGCTATCCGGTTACTCGATTATCAAAACCTTACCCAGGAGGAAGCCGCTGTTTTTATGGATGTTTCGCGACCAACTTTGACACGCATTTATGAAGAAGCCCGAAATAAAGTGGCAACTGCATTTGTCGAGGGTCGTGATTTACTCTTTAGAGGCGGTGACATTTATTTTGATAAAAACTGGTACAAATGCAATTCATGCCAGGCAAGTTTCAGCGATTATTCCGATAAGGTTTTGAATTGCCCTGTTTGTGCTTCTGCCGATTTAATTTCTTTGAACGAGTATTACTCCAAATAAAAACAGGATATTATATTAAAAAGCCACCGGGTCATTACCCGGTGGCACCCAATTAAGTTGTGATAAAACCAGAGTCCTAGCACACTAGGACTTGCAAGTTACAACTATTTCCATTTCAAGTCAATAGTCATTATAAAATTAAATGTTAAAAAATTCATCTTTCTGTGTGATGGAATGTATGAATTGGATTTGACTGAATATTTCAGGTTAAGTCCTGCTGTAATAACCTGAATTAATGCAATTTCGTTACTACGAAAGCCACACATAAAGAAAAATAGTCACAGCCGATAAAATTGCCAGATGCAACCTCCAGTCGGTAATTCCTTCAAAACGTGCAATTCCTTTGGAGTAATTGATTGTGGTTTTTTCAAGTTTTTCAGGCGCGGTTTTTTCGGTGAAGGCAGAAACAGCAAACAACACACCGGTAATCAGTATTTCGGCCCAAAGTCCGCGGTATCCGAAATTCAGGGTGAGTTTGTGGTGAAGAAACGGGAATAATTCTTTTCCCGATTCAGGTCCAATCAACTGATCGATTACAAAAATGGTGGCCAGAATTATTCCCACAACAACAGAAGCGGCTGCTCCCTTCAACGTTACCTTTTTACTGACTATGCCAAAGAAAATGGCCGGGAATACAGGAATGACAAGGTATGCAGTAATGGTTTGCAGGTATTTATACAATCCTTCTTCGTTTTTGTAAACCAAGTACGCCGCACCAAATCCAAGTAAGGTTACAAGAACAATAATATAGCGACCAAGTAAAACCTGCCTTTTTTCGTTGATATCGGGGCGAAATTCAACAACAAAATCACGCACAACCAAAGTAGAAACAGAGTTCAGTACAGCAATCAGCGATGTTACAAGTGCGGCCATCAGCGAGGCAAGCAATAATCCACGCAAACCAGTCGGAAGCAGTTTGTTTAGTAAAAGCACAAATGTTTGTTTGGTTTCCTCTCCCTGCAATTCATTGGGGAACAACGCAAAGGCAACCACGCCCGGCAAAGCAAAAATGAAAAGTGGAAGCATTTTCAGAAGAACGGCGAACATGGCTCCCCAGCGGGCATGTTTCAGATCCTGGGCGGCCAGAACGCGCTGCACATTCACCTGGTCGATACCCCAGTAAAATATGCCGGCATAAAAGGCTGTGGCCAGTATTCCCCAAAACGGGTAAACCGCGTCGTCGTAAGGTTTGGCAATGGTCATCATATCAGGAACCTGCGCAGTCAGCCCATCCCAGCCTCCAACTTTATCAAGACCAATAAACAGCATTACCGAAGCCCCAAAAATCATGATAACCACCTGTATAACATCGGTATAGGCAACGGCTGTAAATCCGCCAATGATAGTAAAAATGGCTACAGCAATCCCAATAAAAACAACTGTTGTCATCACATTCCATCCTAAAATACCGTTTAAAACCAGCGCACCTGCAAAAAGTGTAAAAGCAAGTTTTGTCATCACACTTATTATCAGCATCAAACCTGAAAAAAATGTTCGGGCACGGCGGTTGTAACGAATTTCAAGAAACTCGGGAATTGTAAAGATTTTATTTTTGATGTAATACGGAAACAAAATGGCACAGGCAAAACCCAGTGTGACTGCTGTTGTTAACTCGACCGATCCGGCTGAAAGTCCGTATCGGTATGAATCACCTGACAACCCTACCAGATGTTCCGCTCCGATATTGGTAGCGAAAAGTGAAGCTCCGACAATGGGCCATTTCATCGACCGCCCGCCCAGAAAGAAGTTGGAACTGTTTTGACCGGCTTTTTTGCGCCAGGCCATGTACAAACCAAAAGATAGACTTCCTCCAATTACAATTGCAAAAATGAGCCAGTCTAATGTAGTAAGCGTTAAATTCATAGTTAGTGTATCAGTTTAATTCAAAAGAAAATATCCAATAATGAATACTCAATACTCAATTCTCATTTTGGGAGTTTGGATTTTGCTGTTTGACTGCTTTTTGCAAAAATCGCAATTAACTCTTCATTTTCTGATAATACAGGTGAAACAATTTGTGCCTCAACCAACGGCTTTCTGATTATTATTTTCAGGCAAACTCTTGTTTCTCTTAACTCTTTCAATACCACCTGAATTTTATGAATGAAATCCTTTTGAGATTCAGCAGATTGTACTTCGCCATAATTCAATGCAGGAGAAGTGCCACTTCTGATTAATTGCCCGGCCAGATGATTTGCAAGCCGGGTATTTGGCAACATTTCAACTATTTGATCAATTTTCAGGACGAAATCAATCAGCCGTTCTTCTAAATCATAAGTTCTTTTAATCATTTTGTTTGAATTTAATTGTTTGTATATTAATTATTTACCGATTAGATATTCTAAGTTTTGTTAATTCAATATTGTTAATTCAATATTGGAAATTATTAATTTGGCACTAATTATTTTCTAACTTTTCTAAAAGCAGATCCATGCGCCGGATACTTTGCACCATTGCCCTAACCGTATGATAATTGATTTTCCACGAGTGTCCCATGTGTGTCCAGATGGGCTCACCTTTTCTTGACAGCAGCGGGAACCATTCGCCTACGCCCTTATTCACTACTTTATCCATCACAAACCGGTGTACATTTTTGTAGGCATCCCAGTATTTTCCATCGCCAAAAAGCAGACAGGCATCCAGTACTCCAATCAGCACTTCTGCTTGTTGCCAGAACTCCTTTTCCTTGTCGTAAACGCCGCCGGAATGCGGTCCTTCAACATAAACTCCTCCAAATTCAGTATCGATTCCGTTTTCGATGGTATGATTGAAAATGATTCTGAATGTATCGGAATAAACTTCTGGTTCAATATTCAGAATGTGAAGCGCATGAATCAGCAACCAGGCAAACTCGGCATTGTGACCGTAACAGGTATTGTCGGTTGCATTTCCTTTTTGACCTTCTTCCGAAAAACGGTCCCAGCCCCAAATGATATCGAATTTAATTTGCGGAGCGATAGTCCAGTCTTTATAAAACTGCGGAATTCCGGTTTTGTAAACAGGATGATTAATACGGTTTAACAGCAAATCAATGTCTTCCAGCAATTTCCGGCGGTGAACTTCTTCCCGGGAACATTCATAAAGCGAAGTGAAGGCTTCCATCAGATGCATGTGCACGTCGAGGGTTTTGCGATCTCCCCCTTGTGAGCCGGGACCTGCAAGTACCCAGTCGCGGCTGAACATCTCGAAATAACCGCCGTAATAAGTATCGGTACAGTATTTCTGCACCAGATCGAAGGTCTTTTTTGCGTATTCAATGCCTCGTGAATCGTCGGTTGCCAGAGTGTATTCGCTTAATGAATAAATGGCAAAACTCAATCCGTACAGAATCTTTTTGTCAATTTTTACATTTCCTTTCCGGTCCATCATCCAGTAAAAACCACCAAATTCCTTGTCCCACATTTTGTTGATGATAAAATCGGCCCCATGTTTTGCCAGGTCAGCAAGTTCGCCATTCCCGTAACCGGCGCGGTGTGCCGACGAAATGGTATAAAGACAACGGGTTTGTGCAATCAGTGATTTTTCATCCTCGCCGGTGTCATTTCCGTTTTTATCGAAATGAGTAATATATCCACCGTTTGTTTCATCTTTCATGCGGGTTGTCCAAAAGGGAAGAAGTTCGGTAGTTAAATGTTGGTAGGCTTCATTTTTGTATTCGATTAGTTCTGATTTATTCATAATGTACTGATATTGTTGAAATTTGATGATTTTTTATTCATATTAAATGTTCAAAATGTTTCAATTTTCGATGGATTGAAATTATTACTATTAATCAAAACTGCAACACAATATTTTGCTCAAAAGAGATAGATTTTTGGCAAAATTGAAATTCCTCTTCTGTTTAAAGCTAAACCGATTTATTTCAAATAATATTCTGTCAATAAACCCAAATTTTTTGGTGAAATTTGTTTAGTGTGGCTTTTAAAATATCTTTAGTATTGCCCTTGTAAAATTGGAAGTATGAACATGTTATTTACTCATTGCAAAAAACGGTTGTTAGAACCGGTATTGGTTTTAGCAAGTTATATTTTTCTGGCAGGATGTTCGGTTTCAGATAAAAATCCCGGGCAGTTTTCAGAAAACCTGGTTGTAACCTGGGAACACCTTGAAAATGTCTGGAGTGAGCCGGCAACCTCCAGGTCGTGTTTTACTTTCATTAATAAAGGAAATTCGGAACTGAACAGCGACTGGGTGTTGTACTTTAACCAGGCCACAATCATGCCCGTTAATGGCAGCGATTCTCTGATTGGAAAAGTGGAACACATTAACGGCGATTTTTACCGTTTGGTACCGGGAAGTAATTTTGTGCTTCAGCCGGGCGACTCCATCCGGATTGAATACGGTTACAGTGGAGTGATGATTAAAGAATCGGATTCGCCGACAGGAGTTTACATGGTTTTTAACGGCCAAACCGAAAAACAACAGATTGTGCAGTTAAAGAATTACACTGCCAAACCGTATTCCGATTTCAGCAAAATATTTCCGGGAATGGAAGAACTGGTTACCAATCCGCGAAATCAATACATTAAAAATCAGTCGATTTCGCTTCTTAATTCAGAAAATGTTGGCAAAATCATCCCGACTCCTTTCGCGGTTATTTACGGAAAATCAGAATTTAAACTGAATGACGAAACTAAGGTTTTTTATCAGCCAGAACTAAAAAATGAAGCCGGCTTATTGACGTCGGCCGTTGAAAGTAATACGGGTTTAAAACTTCAAATTAATGAAGGAAAATCTTCCGGCGGTAATTCAATCGAACTGAAAACTGCTGAAATGAAGGTGAATGGAATTGCAAAGGAAGCCTATCAGTTAAAAGTCAGTTCGAAGGAAGGAATTCAAATTGCAGGTTCAGATGCGGCCGGGGTTTTTTATGGAATACAATCATTCTTGTCGCTGCTTCCGGCAGGTTCGGCTCAAAATGAATTTGTTGTACCGGAAGTGCTTATTAATGATGCGCCCCGTTTTGGTTTCCGGGGATTTTTACTGGATGTGTCGCGCAACTTTCAGAAAAAGGAAGCCGTGTTGAAACTAATTGATTTACTGTCGTTTTATAAAATTAATGCGCTCAATTTTAGAATGACCGAAGATGAAGGCTGGCGGCTTGAAATTAAAGGGTTACCTGAATTAACCGAAGTAGGCGCCAAACGCGGCCACACCCTTGACGATGCCAGCTTTTTACCGCCTTCGTTTGGTTCGGGGCCGTTTACCGATGCCGAAAATAACCACGGAACAGGTTTTTATACCCGCGCTGATTTTATCGAAATTCTAAAATATGCAAACCAGCGGCATGTTCAGATTGTACCGGAAATCTGTTTTCCAAGTCACGCCCGCGCTGCCATAAAAGCCATGGAAAAGCGGTACCGTTTTTATATGGAAAAAGGCGACCAAAAAGCGGCTGAAGAGTTTCGTCTGATTGACCCTGACGATAAATCGGTTTATCTGTCGGCACAATGCTACAAGGACAATATTGTAAATATTGCCAACGAGTCGTGTTACCATTTTTACGAAACGGTGGTTGCCGATATTGTTGACATGTACACGGAAGCCGGGTTAAAACTGTCGTTTTTCCATACCGGCGGCGATGAAGTTGCCAACGGCGCGTGGACAAAATCTCCGCAAATTGATGAGCTTTTCAAAACAAATCCGGAACTTAAATCCACCCGCGACTTACACCCGTATTTCATCCGGAAAATGATGGAACGACTTGAAAAATACAACCTTACTTTTGGCGGCTGGGAAGAGGCGGTTTTAAAGCGCGATGAACAGGGGATTGCCACGATCAATGCTGAATTTACTGATAAAAAGTTAATTCCTTATGTTTGGGACAATACAGGCAAAAATGCCGATTTGGGCTACCGGATTGCCAATGCTGGTTATCCGGTAATACTTTGCAACGTTACCAATCTTTATTTTGATTTGGCATACAATACCGACCCTAAAGAACCTGGTTTATACTGGGGCGGGTTTCAGGATGCCATCGACCCGTTTGTGCTGATTCCGTTTGATGTGTTTAAGTCGGCCATTTACAATGATTACGGTATTTTTACAGGTGAAGATATTTCAACTCAGGGGATGGAAATATTAAAACCTGAAAACCGGAAAAATATTTTGGGTTTGCAGGCACAGTTGTGGACTGAAACCGTGAAAGGCCCGGAAATGATGGAGTATTACGTTGTTCCGAAACTTTTCGCATACGCGGAAAAAGCCTGGGCAAAAGCACCGAAATGGGAAACTGAACCGGACGCCGGAAAGCGAATTCAGGCCATCGAAAAAGATTGGAACGAACTGGCCAACCGAATCGGTCAAAACGAATTTGCACGGCTCGATAAAATGTCGGGTGGTTTTGCATACCGCGTTGCGTTACCGGGAGCAGTGATT
>DATITY010000209.1:0-3572 GCA_035467235.1 Draconibacterium sp.
GCTGCTTTGGCAGCCACCAGTTCGCGCTGGCTTACGGCATTGATCTTCGCTAGTGGTTCAATCATGTCGAAATCCGATTTGGCTTTTGCCAGATCGGCTTGTGCCTCGGCCAGTTTGGCCTCAGCTTCACTTAACTTTGCCTGAAAAGGAACCGGATCGATGGTGTAAAGCAACTGGCCTTTGGTAACCAG
Source organism: Draconibacterium sp. (assembly GCA_035467235.1). GTDB lineage: Bacteria > Bacteroidota > Bacteroidia > Bacteroidales > Prolixibacteraceae > Draconibacterium. The sequence goes on from DATITY010000209.1 coordinate 192, forward strand.
GTTCCCTTCCTTGAAATTTAGACTGAGAATAACACCATCAACACGTGGATTGATCTGAATATCAGATTGCCCGTAGGTTTGCCCGGTATATTCCGATTCGAGCCTGACATCCTGCTGAAGTACTTCTGTAACTGAAACTTCAAGTGGATTAATTACTAGTGCTGCCTTCTTTTCGCATGAAGACAACAGAAAAATTAATGGCAATGCCAATAAAAAATAGATTCTGCTCATGTTCAATTTGTTTTAATTAAGTATTTAATCTCTATTAATTTTTTACTTTATATAATCGCGAAAGTGGATTTGCAGAAATTCCGTGAAGGAAAATACTAAGCATTACAGTTAGGGTAATCACCGAAATCATCTTTTCAAGACCGACAGAACCCAATTCAATTGTCACCATCAGCAGGTAAAGAATGGAGGCAATACCACGCGGGCCAAACCATGCGATAAAATATTTTGTTCCCCTGGTTAATTCAGTTCCGGCAAGGCTTAAAACCACCGGTAACATGCGGATAACAGTCAGGCTGAGAAACGCATAAACCCACGCCTGCCAGTCCCAGTGCTGATATGAAAGCGGAATAAGCACCATTCCGAATAACACAAAGATTAAGAGTTGAAGCACCTGGCTTTCGGCTTCACCAAACTCGTGAATCCGTTCGCGGACAGCATGTGTTGTTGTACCAAGCAGAAGCCCTGCAAAGTAGGCGGCAATAAAACCATTTCCATGAACTTTTTCGGCCAGCGTAAAAGCAAGGATGGCCAGTGAAAGTGATATTAGCTGCTGAAAAGTTGTATTCATCCACTCCCGTTTCGAGGCTTTTTCAACAAGTTTGCCGCCAATAATTCCAACCAGGCCGCCAATAATGGGGCCGAACACAAATTGTTTGAGCGTAAAAAGTCCCCAGTACGAAAATCCCGATCCATGAGCATCGTGAATAGACAAAGCAGCCACACAAATCAGAATTGGCGGTAATGCAATGCCATCATTTAATCCACTTTCAACATTAATTGTTTGCCTGATTTTTTCAGGAACGAATTTGCTGGTTACAACAGCCAGTCCAAGTGCAGCATCGGTTGGCGAAAGTATGAGCGCCATAAGTGCCACAACCCAAATATTCATGTCTGGAAACAGGGGTTTTGCAACTAAAATACCCAACAACATTGTTAATGGTAAGCCAATCAGCAATAAACGAATTGGTAGTTGGCGTTCGCTGATTAGTTTTTTCAGATTAATGGTAGATGCATCGAGAAACAAAACCAGGACAAGTGTTAGTTCGGCAATTACTTTTACCAAAGGCGCGTGCAGTCCGACTTCTGAAACATCGAACCTGAAAATACTGACAAACAATCCAACTAAAACAAATACCATAGCAGGGGTAATGATTGACTTTTCTGCCCGTTTCGAAAATAAACCGTAACCTAAAATCAGGATTGCTGCAATAATAAAAATGGGATATTCATTCATGGATACAGTAGTTTAACTTGATCCAAAAATAGGTAATCTATTCTGAATTCATTGGTCTGTTGCGTTTAATTTTTAATTACATTTTTTATAAGTTTGGCCTAAAATCAAACGAAATGAAAAAAGTTACTTTTAATTCATCTTCCCTGTGGAATTCGGTATTGCTTTTTTCAGCAATTTTTACCGCGTTTACCGTTCCGGTTCTGCCGGTTCATTTGCATCGGATTGCTTTCAGTGTGGCCTACACGTCTATTTATATATCGGCAGCATTTTCTTTGGAAAACCGGAGCAAAACAGTTGTAACACTTTTTATTACAACCATAATAATGCAATGGATTTCGGCCCTGCTGAATATGGAACTTTTGAATGATGTATCGAAGGCTTTTAATGTTGTATTTTTTCTTGTTGTGGTTTTTTCGCTTATACGCCAGATTGCCCTGGCAAAAGAGGTTTCAGCGGGTGTAATTCTTGGTTCGCTTACCGGATATTTGTTGATTGGAATTGTTTACTCTCTTTTTGTTTTTTTCATTATCAGGATTGTTCCGGGAGCTTACACCACTCAAATGGGAGAAATTGTGCAGGGGGGGCAAGTTGATGCAAGTCCACCGCTTTACTACACTTTTATTACAATTTCTTCAACCGGTTATGGCGACATTCTACCTTTAAAACCCATTTCGCGCTCACTTGCCACAATGATGGCTGTTTCGGGACAGTTTTATATCGCAGTAATTGTTGCTCTTTTGGTGGGAAAGTTTTCATCCCAACGAGGGTAGAAACAAAATTTGTTATTTGGAATGTATTAATTCCTGCTTTTCTTTGAATTTTCTCTTTTTATCTCCTTCTCTTCTTTCTTAAGCGCATCATGATTTATTTCTGATTGAATAAATCCGACAAAAATATCGAAGTCGTTTTGAGTAATTACACGGTCATCTCTTTCAGGTAAAATAGAATCAACCGGAAATCTGAAGTTCAGTTTAAGAGATAGTTCGTAATATTTAGATAAAGCGCTATCGGGTTTTCGCAGTATATATGGAGGGAGCTGACTTTCATAGCCGGGAACCAGCCAGGGCGAGAAATCAGAATCAAGATCGATGTATCTTTTTAATACCAGCTTTTTATTCGGATACTTTTTTTGGTTGGTGTACCAAACCTCGTTTACTTTAAGCATGGCTTCAAAGGTCTCAGCCTCTGTGTTAACAGATTCGAGGCTGTCGAGCATATTATTCAGTTCCTGAGTCATTGCTTCATTATAATCGAGATTGCTTTTAATGGCACGCATTCCCATATGAACACCCATGAGGTTGGAATACATATCTTCAGGCGAAAAACTCGAAAACCGCTCAGGAACCAGCGGAACATAAGAAGCCCCGAACCAGGTTGAAATTTCGTGCCAGAGCGACATATCATAAGATATCTTTCCAGCCAGTTCAATAATCTTTTCTTCATCCAGGTCTTTTGGAACATTAAGCGTAAGCGATTTTGCGCCGCCTTCGTTTCTTAGTTCTGTGTTTACAAAGCGCGAATCGGTTTGACTGGCTTTTATCAGATTGTACAAATAGGCAGTCCAGTCGGCACAATCTCTCAGGTGGCCCATGTCGAGGAAACCACCACGGCGTGTGTAGATATTTCCGTTTTTTTCGGTTTTACCACCCATGAAAGTATGAGTGCCCATAATTTCTCGTGAGGTAATATCCGTTTTTTTTGCAAACGGTACCCCAGCAATCCCAATTTCAACCCCAAATCCGCAGCAGGTGCGAATAATTCTGGGTGGCGCTATAGAAAGCTCTTTCTTTGTTAGAACAGGCGCTTTTGTAAATCCTTGATATGCTGAAAAAACCAAGGTTAATATTAGAATTGTCTGCAACTTTTTTGTGAACATTTGAATCATTGCTGCTTTTTGATTTGCGGCCAAAAATACA
>DATITY010000210.1:0-11641 GCA_035467235.1 Draconibacterium sp.
GATTCGGCCAGATACTTTGTAAAACTCATTCGCTGTAAAACAGGGTTCGGCAAAATTTTTCAAAACCTTGCTGTATTCCGGTGCTTTTGGGATTGAAGTGTTTTCCGAAAACCATTTACGGGTGAGATAAACTCCGGCAATCCCGGTTTTATTCGAAATTAAATTCAGGAAATGGTTTGCAGCACATGGAGTTATGCTGTTCCGGCCTCGTAAATCGACAATCAGATTTTGATAACCTTTTTTTGAAATAACTTCGGAGATACTGTCAGTTTCAGCTTTTGTATCAGGCAAATTATTTATATCGAAAAGTGCGGTAGTGCACTTCAGTTCGCGGATAGCTGCCCTGTTTTTCTTTTCACCGGGGTTTGAGTTCGGATTGGATTTGTTAATCGTAAATGGCGAAAAAGGTAATTTCTTTCCGAGCCACTCAATTGCCGCGGCCAGTTCATAATCGTCGGCAATTTTGGGTTTCAGTTCGTTTATTTTTTTTTTGAATTCAGACCATTCATCTGATTTTACCCAACCGGGATTTGCCAGATTTTTTTCAGCAAGGATAAATGTAGAATTGATGATGAAAGCGTAATCTTTTATCGGTTTATTGTTGAGCAATTTTACCCCGGTAAGTTTGCGCGGCCGATTTCTGTCGATGTATTCACCCCGCAAATGATTTCCGGAAATGGAACCCGAAAAGGGAAACTGTTTATCGAAATAGGTGAATGTGCCCGTTAAATGGATCGAGTCTTTTTTGTTTTGAGTTGTTCCTTCAATAAAAACGATTTCGGGATATTTCAGTTTTCCGGCTGTTTTAGCCAAAGTCCAGGTAAAAGTTCCGGCAATATCTTTCAGGGCATCTCTTCTCGTAAATGCTTCAAAGGTGTTTTTCTCTTTGTTGATTTCAATGGTCAGCAGGATTTCATCGCCGTATTCATTCTCTACTTTCCAGTAAGTTTGCGACAAAACCGGAAAGGAAAGTACCAAAAAAACTGTCAGAATCAAAAACCTGCTCACGATCATTGTTTAACCTGTTAACGATTTGATTTGTAGTTGATTATTTTCTATCTCATCATTTCCAATCCAAAAATAAGCACCGAACTGTTTACCAGTGCATGAACCAGCGCGGCATAAAACACATTGCGGGTTTTAATCCATGTGTAACCGTAGGCCCAGCCGGCAATACAGGCAAATCCGATGTAAACAATCGAACCAGAATGATAATGTACCAATCCGAAAATCAATCCGGTGATGGCAAGGGCAGTGTAAACACCCAACTGGAATTTACCCGATTTTTCGATAAAAAATGCTGCCAGAAACATCAAAAGAGTTATCAGCGCCGGAAACCACTGCATTGCGCCTTTTAAAGTGTAGCCAACCAATATTGCCAAAGGAAATAAAATTGCCAGTCCCCATTTCCAGAATGTCATCCACGAATTTGACTGGTTTATTCGTTTTGAAAGCATATTTTGCAGCAATCCGCGAAAGAAAAGTTCTTCGAAAAGGGCTGTGTGCAAAAACGTAGTTATGATTGCCAGTGAAATTTTGGAGATCAGTTCGGCTGAAAAAGTTTCATGGCCTTTGATTTGGATGAAATCGACGGAATACCCGACGATAAAAACAATCCCGTAAAAAGCCAGCCAAACCCAAAGCGCGGTAAAAAGCTTTTTAATTTTGAATTCCGGAAAGAACCCGACATCGTTTAAACCCCTCACCGTGACAAAAGCATAAACAGCGGTGAGCATCATTACAATCCTGTAAACTGAATCAAAATCGTGACCAACGTTTGGAAGATTTCCGGCTGGTTTGGCATCAATTAACGTGATGGGAAGCAGGAAAACAATGAAAGTGGTAAAGTCCAGCCAGTCGATTTTTTTTATCTCTTTGCGCTGAGCTGCAAAAACGAGGACCGGGAAAAAAACAAGGAAAGGAATTAGGGAAACCGCACCCTGAAACGGATTTTGGCCGATGATAAATACATACCCAAAATAAAGAACGATGAGCGCTGCCGGAAAAATGACAATTTTTTTGATATCAGAATTGAGCCAGTTTCTGATTTGATTTGATACCTGTTCTTTCCCGATTGAAAAAATCAAAAAATAAAGCGCGATAAAAAAGGGCAGCGCCAGAAAGGTTGCCCACAATACTTCAACCGACCGGTTAAAAAGGATAAATAACACAGTTAAACCGGCAGTCCAGGCAATGCTGGTTTGAATTTCTTTTGATAGATTTTTTTCGATTGTCATTTTCCAAATTTCTCTTTAACCGCTTTACCAAATTCAGCCGAAGCATCATTTAGTTCTTTTAAAATCTGGCCGGTTGGCTTTCCCGTTGCACTTCTGGCTGCGGCAATCAAGGTGTTGCACTCGTTGTTGTCCATGAAAATGGCGGCATCCAGCAGGTTTTCCACATCTTCATCGGGGATGACAATAAATCCATGCTTGTCTGCATGGATGAGCTTTCCGTGTTGAACTTTGCGTCCAAATACTTCAACTTCGCAATTCCATTCAACCGGTGTACTGAATGCATGGCTCACCGAAAGCCGCCGCGCCAGCGCCTTGAAACCGGCGTTGCACATTTCGTCAACATCGCGGATACTGCCATCGGTGATGGTGCCCACACAGCCCAGCGCTTTGTGTACATTGCTGTTTACTTCACCCCAGAAGGAACCGTAAACGTCCGGTTTATCCAAATCCTGAACCACCACAATTTTTGGTCCGGGCACAGAAGCGATATATTCGCGATACGCTTCCCAAACTCCCGGTTTTTGTTTGTGAATCCGGTTACCGGGTCCAATTTTAACGGTAACGGCGTATCCCACCATCGGGCCCATCTGCGGCATAAAATCGGTGGTTTCCTCGAGGTTAAAACCCTCGCTGCCTGTGTCGTGTTTTGTTACCTGTTCCCAGCCATTGCAGATGGTTGGTGTGTTCCAGCGTTTCAGTTTCAAAAGTTCAGAATGATTCAATACTTTCATCTCATTATAATTGTTAATTTTTAAAGGTATTCGATGGAACTCGCAGTATAATGATTCTCCTTTGTGAGAAGTTATTCTAATGCTCGTTTCATTTTCGATGTACTTTTTTTGAATTGATTTTAGCCTGATAAAAGAAATGATTTCAAACTTAAATTGCTACCTGAATTTCAATCAAAATACATGAATAATTGCTTTTCAATTTTGTATATTTTCTGAATTGGAACACGAAAAAAAGGGAAAAGTAAAAGAAAGCAGAGCCGTTCTTTTATTTTCCCTTTATTGTTCGTTTGGGTGTTATCCTTCCGACTTATTTCACCTGCAATTCATTTACAAGTGTGTCAATTCTGGATTTAACCTGCTCCATGTCCTTTTCAAATGTTGTTTTGAAATTTTCCCATTGCTCCTGCGAAACATTATTGATTTCGTGAATTCGCGGATTTATCGAAGCACGTATTTTTTCAATTTCATCAATCTCTTTTTTTTGTGCTTCAGACAGTTTACGCCCCTTTTCATTAAAAGCTTTAATTTTATCATTCAGCTCAATAAGTTTCTGATTGATATTGTGAATCTCCTGATTGGCTTTGGTAACCAAATCGCTGTGTTCCTTCATTATAGCAGTTGTTTCAGATTTTGGTTCATCACCATTTTTAGCTTCGCTTTTTTGCTCACCGGTTCCACATCCTGTAATAATGAAAACAGTGCCACCAATGAGGAATAACCATAAATATAACGTTTTTTTAAACATGGCATTTTTACTTTTTAATTGTTAACGCAATCATTGTTTTCAATCATGTTAATTTTATTTCCTCAGTATTTTTTAATCTACTGTTATCCTAACCAAAATTTTCTTAAAATGAGTTGGAAAATCTTGTTTTACTGCGTAATCAGATTATCCCCAACGCATTCGATAAAAATTTAAGTGCAACAAGAGAAATGATTACTACTATAATTCCAATTACCAGTTTCATGAAATCATTTGATTTTTTGTTTTCTGGTTTGATGATGTTATTTGTATTTTCCATTTTATTTTTCTTTTAATTTTTTGAATAATTGAATTTTTTAATATCTGCACTATCCCAATCATCAGGATAGTAATTCATAAAAAATATCTTAATGAATAAGCAGCAATAAATGACGCATTTACACCAAATGGTAAATGCAAAAAATTAAGTATCGTATTTTTTTAAAGGGAAAGTGGCTACAATCTGAAGCAGGCTGTTCTCAGGTATATTTGAATAAAAGCTGAGCAATACCTGCTAAAAGATGAAATCTGATGAAATGAAAGGTTAAAAATTCTTTTTGTTTTCGAAGTGATTAATTCACTATTTGAGTCTTTGTCTTTTGCATTAAATGAGAATGCTACAGGAGCTTCAGGAACAATATTGAAAAACACCTGGGCAGAGGGCAAAATTCCCATTAAATAATTGTAATCGTCGTTGGCCTCAAAACTTAATTCATCTTCCCCAAAGTTTTGGATAGAAAAAAATCGTTCGAAATAATTGGGTTCACTATGTAACTGTTGTATGAACAGCGTGAAAAAAAGAATGATAACCAACTTAAATTTTTTCATTGTCGAAAACACATTCGTTCCATTTTTTATCAGCACAAATGTACTTGGTAATTGAATTGAAAATACAGTACTTCAATATATTTTTATTTAAATTGAAAACAATTAATGTTAAAATTGCTTTGCAACTAAATTTTCCCTTTCAGGTTTATAAAGACTAAATTCTATCTGCCAAAATCTTTGATGAATCAATCAATATACAACGTAAAACGGGCAATTATTTAAAGCAATTTTGGCAACATAAAAAACCAAAAATAATGTATAGTTCCGACCGTTTAATTTCGCTCGATGTATTCAGGGGAATAACCATTGCCGCGATGATTCTCGTGAATTTTCCAGGCACATGGGAGGCAATGTATGCTCCGCTCGAACATGCCGATTGGGTTGGAACCACACCCACAGATTTCATTTTTCCGTTTTTCATTTTTATCGTCGGAATTTCAATTACACTTTCTTTTTCCAAACAGTTGCAAAAGGGCGTTTCCAAAAAGCAGATTGCGGTTAAATCAATTTGGAGGGCAGCAAAAATTTTTGGAGTTGGTTTGGCACTGCGGCTGCTGCCAACGCTCGATTTCAGTCGTTTCGAACTTCCCGGAGTGCTGCAGCGGATTTCAATTGTTTTTATAGCTTGTGCATTTCTTTTTTTATATACCGAATGGCGTACCCATTTGTTTGTGGGAGTTGGAATTCTATTCGCTTACTGGCTGGCTTTAATGTATATTCCGGTTCCCGGTTTCGGGCCCGGTGTGCTGGAGCCCGGAAAAAACCTGGCCAACTGGCTGGACAGCGCTGTTTTCCCAACATTTCTTATTAATAAAAAAGGTTATGACAGCGAAGGAATTCTGAGTACTTTCCCCGCAATCGTCACCGGAATTTCGGGATTGCTGGCAGGGAAAATACTGCAGCAAAAGAAAGATAAAAGTCAGATTTTTAAACACTTGCTTTTTGCAGGCATTTTACTGGTATTAACAGGTTACGGAATTAGCAGCTTCTTCCCAATTATCAAGAAAATATGGACAAGTTCGTTTATGCTTGTCACCGCTGGTTGGGCATTTCTTGTTTTCGCATTAATTTATTGGTTAATCGAAATTCAAGGAATTAAATCAGGAACAAAACCGTGGATAATTTTTGGCAGTAATGCCATTGCCATTTATGTTCTTGCTGATGTTTTTGAAACCATTTTTTTACAATCCGGAGTACGGGCATTTGCCATGAATGCCATGCAAAATATGGATATTTTTATCAAAACAGCATCGCTCATCTGGGCAATTTTCTCTGTAACGGTTTGCTATGCTGCCGGTTATTTGATGTACCAAAAACGGGTATTCATTAAACTTTAAAAACAAAACAACACTTCATACTATTTTTGACGGATTCATTTTATTTTATCCTTTTCTCGGAGGAGAACTTAATAAGGTTGACTTATTTGGTTAAAATAGAACAGGAACTGATTAAAATAGCGGAAGTTTTTCATTCCTTCATTCTGTTACTTTGTTAATCAGAAATATTACAATCAATCGTATTTTATAATATTATGCAAACTAAAAAAATCATTAAAGTTGGCTTTTTTCTTCTGGCGAATTCTGCAATCTTGTTTTCCTGCACTGAGGAAAAACTGCATTCCACGCCACAGTTGGGAAAAGACAACATTGAAAATGTAATTGCCGCAATGACGGCAGAAGAGAAAGTGGGAATGACTGTTGGCGACGGGAAGTTTTTGCCTGCTGTCGATTCAAAGACCATCGAACAGGGAACAGGCGTTATCATTGCCAACCAGAATTCAAAAATGGTGATACCTCGCCTTTCCATCTTTTCATCAGCTTTATCAGACGGTCCTTCCGGATTAAACCGGGATCCTAAACCTGAAGGTGCAATCGAATATACTTACACAACAGCTTTCCCCGCATCAACTTGTGTTGCCGCTACGTGGAACACCGAACTGGTTGAAAAAATGGGACAGGCATTTGGCAACGAGGTGCTGGAGTACGATTACGACGTTATCCTGATGCCTGCGCTCAACCTGCACCGCAACCCGATGTGCGGGCGTAATTTTGAATATTATTCCGAAGACCCGCTCTTATCGGGCAAAATGGCAGCTTCGATGGTGAAAGGATTACAATCGAACGGAATCGGTGCAACCCTGAAACACTTTCTGGCCAACAACCAGGAAACCAACCGCCGGACTTACAACGCTGTTATCAGCCAAAGGGCACTTCGCGAAATTTATCTTCGTGGTTTTGAGATTGCCGTTAAGGAAAGCGCACCAGCCTGCATTATGACTTCCTACAACAAGGTGAATGGTTTTTACACCGCCGAAAATCCGGAATTGCTGCAGGAAGTGGTTCGCGGAGAATGGGATTACAAAGGTTTGTTCATGACCGATTTTGATGGTTTCGGAAGTGCAGTGGCCAAAGTGAGGGCCGGAAACAACATGCTTATGGGAGGAAACATGGATGAATACAATGAACTAAAAACCGCGCTGGCCGACAAGTCACTTGATGAGGCTGCACTTGACAAGAATCTGGTTTACAACATGCAGCTCAAACTCAGCTCTCCACGTGCAAAAGGGTACAAACCTTCGATGAAACCTGACTTGGCGACCCATGCAAAAATCGCTGCTGAGGCGGCTTCTGAAGGAATGGTGCTGCTGAAGAATGAAAATAATACGTTGCCATTCAGTAATGTGAAAACGGTTGCCTTGTATGGCAAAATCGGATATTATCTGATAGAAGCTGGCACAGGAAGCGGTGGAATCAGAAGCAATAAATACGCAGTTTCTGTAAATGACGGATTGAAGAATTCAGGTTTTCAGGTTTTGAAGGAACTGGAAGATACCTACACCGGATACATTGCTGAAATTTTCGAAAAGAACCTGGTTCCGCCTTATTTCAACAATCCGAAAATGCTGTCCGACAATGGAGTGAAGGATGGAAAGGCGCCTGGTCATTTCAAAAAACGGCTGGTTCCGTTTAGTGATGAATTACCGGTAAGTAAGGCAGAAGTTGAAAAACAGGTGGCAAATTCTGATGTCGCGGTTATTACCCTTGGAAGAAGCGGTGGTGAAAACTATGAAAACGGTTATCTTCCTTTCACCGCAACCGAAGTTGAAATGGTTAAAAACGTTTGTGAAGTTTATCATGCAGCCGGCAAAAAGGTTGTGGTGGTTTTAAATGTGGGTGGCGTTTGCGAAACCGCAAGCTGGCGTGATTATCCTGATGCAATTCTGCTGGCATGGCAACCCGGTCAGGAAGGTGGAAATGTGGTTGCAGAAATCCTGAAAGGCGTGGTAAATCCTTCGGGTAAACTTCCCGATTCATTCCCGCTGAAATACGAAGATGTTCCCTCGGCATCCGTATTTCCCGGTGAGCCTGCCGAAAATCCAATCAATTCATTTTATAAGGAAGGCATTTATGTGGGTTACCGATATTACGATTCGTTCAAGGTTCCGGTTGCCTGGGAATTTGGCTACGGACTTTCGTACACCACTTTTGAATATTCGGGTTTGAAATTGAGCAGCAATGTGTTTGCTGATAAACTGGAAGTCAAAGTGACTGTTAAAAATTCAGGAAAAGTTCCCGGAAAAGAAGTAGTGCAACTTTACCTTTCGGCCCCCGATAAAATGATTGAAAAACCGGTGCAGGAATTAAAAGGCTTTGCCAAAACAAAACTGTTGCAACCCAGCGAAAGCGAGGAGTTGTCGTTTATGCTGGATGCCCGTGCACTGGCTTCCTTTCAAAGCGGAATCAGTTCGTGGGTGGCTGATGCAGGCGATTATGAAGCGCGTATCGGTGCATCATCAAAAGATATCAGACAGACTTCTTCATTCAGTTTACCCAAAGAGCTTGTGGTTGAAAAGGTAAATGACGTGTTGTATCCCAATTTTTATATGAAGGAACTGAGCCGGAAACAAGAATAAATTTATGAATATGAAAAACAGGTTTGTATTGCTCTGGATACTCTGGACTTTATTTGGAGTTGCTTTGATTTATGGAGTTTCGGTATCTGATTCAAAAAACAACATCATTACCATATTTGCCAACGTTGTAAGCCTGTCACCTTTAATTGGTTTTTTACTCGCCCTGGGTTCTTTAAAAGCATCAGGTCAGTTGAAAGACTGGCTGCAAAAAAATAAAAACTCACTTTACTGGGTTGGAGGTGGAATGTCATTCCTGTTCATCCTGCCCGGATTTTTAACAGGCAAATTCAATCCCTATTATTCCGTCATTTTTGCGTTTATTGTTTTTGCGGTATTTGGAGTTTTGAAGCAAGCTAAAAACCAGGAATTTTCGCTGGGCTGGACTGATTTGGCGCTTTGGATTCTGCTCTGGATACCTTTTGACCTTCGCTGGTCCATGGAGCTTCTTCCTGCAACCAGCGAAACATATACCTGGTGGTCAATTGCAATTTCGGTGATTGCTGTGATTGGCTGGTATGGCTATCGCAATGCTGAAATCGGTTTCAATCTGGTTCCTAAAATCAGGGATATTGGCATTGCTTTGCTGGCCCTGATTATGATTATGGCCGTTGTGGTTCCTCCCGGATTGTTAACCGGTTTTTTGAAATTTTCCATTCCTGAATCTTACAATATTCCAAAACTGGCCCTTCATTTCGTGGGACTGTTTTTAACTGTTGCTTTGCCCGAGGAACTCTTTTTCAGGGGAATTCTGCTTCGCGGACTTGAGAATTTATTTTCAAAAAAATGGATTTCCTTGCTCATATCGTCATTGGCCTTTGGGCTTATGCACTGGAACAATGTCAGTGGTTTATCCACACAAATTACTTATGTTTCGCTGGCAACAATTGCCGGTATTGGATACGGGTGGGCTTACAGGAAAAGCGGAAATAACCTGCTGGCAGCGATACTGGTTCACACCCTTGTTGACTGGGTCTGGAAATTATGTCTGGCTGGTTAGTTGAAGAGTAACCGTAATTAATTAAATTTCAAATTTTTACAGTGAAAAGGAACTTATTTCAAATTGTAGTCCTGTTATTTTTCAGCATCCTGTTCAGCGGTTGTGAACAGGCGAAAACAGTAGGCAAGGATTACAATTCCTTCGTCAACCCGTTTGTAGGAACCATCGGCTCAGGCAAAACTTTTCAGGGGCCGGTTTTGCCTTACGGAATGATTCAGCCCGGGCCGTACATGACCTATTCCGAAAACCAGCAATCGGTCACCATTTACGGTTTCAGTCAGACTCATTTAAGCGGAATGGCTGGCGGTGGCGTTGGCGCACAGGGCGAAATCCTGTTTATGCCAGCCATTGAAAAGGGTTCATTTTTGAAAGGTTTTCCGGCAGCATTTCAGCACCGCAATGAAACTGCTTCACCCGGATATTACAAAGTTAAACTTGACACTACGGATATTGAAGTTGAAATTACCGCCACAACCCGAACTGGCTTGTACAAATTTACTTTTCCTGAATCAACTACTTCCGGCGTTTTCCTGAAACTTGAAAATGGTTTTCTGAAAGTGAACGGCGATGAAATTACAGGATGCAACAACAACCGGGTTTATTTCGTGGCGAAGTTTTCAAAGCCGTTCAAAAATTTCGAGATTGCTGCCAACGAACAAATAATTAACCAGCCTGACACTGTAAAAAACGAAAACATCAAAGCTTTCTTCCAGTTTGATCCAAAAGCGGACGAACTTGTTCTGATGAAAATTGGTATTTCGATGGTAAGTGTTGATGGCGCTCGGAACAACCTTGAAACTGAACAGCCGGGTTGGGATTTTGATTTGGTCAGGAAAAATGCCGAAGCAATCTGGAACAACGAACTCAGCAAAATTCAGGTGGAAGGCGGAACTGAAACCGAAAGGATTTTATTTTACACGGCGCTGTATCATTCCATGATTCACCCCAATATTTACATGGATGCAGACAAAAAATACCGCAGCACAAATGGCAAAGTGTACACCGCTGACGGTTTTGAAAATTACACCAACATGTCGTTGTGGGACACGTTCAGGGCGCTGCACCCGCTTTACACGATTATCAATCAAAAGCGCACAGTCGATTTTATCAAAACTTTTCTGGAACGGTACGACCACACCGGACGAATGTTTATTATGGAATTTGACGGAGTTGAAGGTGAAACGCCTCCAATGATTGGAACTCACTCGCTTTCGGTTTTGGCCGATGCGTATGTAAAAGGAATCCGCGATTACGATGTACAGAAAGCTTATGAAGCGATGGTAAAACTGGCTGACGATTCCATTCGCCCCGACAAGGAACTTTACCTGAAATATGGTTTCAACCCCGCCGATTTAAAAGGGCAGTCGGTTTCGCAGACACTCGAATTCAGTTATAATGACTGGTGTGTAACCCGTTTGGCGAAGGATTTCAATCAGGACGACTATTTGAGATTTAGCATGCGTGGCGATTTTTATAAAAATGTCTTTTCGCCAGAAGTCAATTTTATGCGAGGCAGGAAAAGCAACTTTCAGTTTGTGGAAAATTTCGACCCGATGGAAACCATCAACCATTACACCGAAGCAAACGCTTACCAATACTCGACTTTTGTGCCTCAGGATATCGAAGGCCTGATTGATGTGATGGGTGGCGACAAGGTTTTTGAAAACTGGCTCGACTCCTGTTTTTCGGTGCGCACCGATTTTTCGAAAATCAATCTAAGCGATGTTACCGGTTTGATTGGTCAGTATGCACACGGAAACGAGCCCAGTCACCACATTGCGTACTTGTACAATTATGTTGGGGCTCCCTGGAAAACACAGCAAATGGTGCGGCAAATTATGTCAACTCTGTATCAAAATAAACCTGAAGGAATTGATGGAAATGAAGACTGCGGTCAGATGTCGGCCTGGTATGTAATGAGCGCCATGGGAATTTATGCCGTTACTCCCGGAATGGATTACTATGTAACTGGTTCACCCGTTTTCGACAAAGTAATTATCAACCTCGAAAACGGAAAGACCTTTGAAATCATCGCAAAAAATAACAGCGAAAAGAACAAATACATTCAGTCGGCCAGCCTGAACGATACGGATTACAGCAAAACGTACCTGAAACACGCTGATATCATGAACGGCGGAAAGCTGGTTTTTGAAATGGGTAACAAACCAAATAAAGAATGGGGCATCAAAAAAG
>DATITY010000211.1:0-6921 GCA_035467235.1 Draconibacterium sp.
CGTTTGTCTGCCGCAAGAAGTTTAAGGGTTTCCAGCAATCGCTTGTCAGGAACAGCTAATTCAGGATTTTTTACAATCGGTACAAGAGTTCCATCGTAATCCAAAATAATTAGTCTTTTAGTTGCTTTTTTATACAGTTTCTGAATTTCATTTAATGAATCAACGCCTATTATTTTATTCTGAAGTGAAATATTGATTTCTTTAATTGAAGCCAATTCTGCAGTAAAATCCTGCGCCCACTTATTTACTGTTTGTTCCGAAAGAGTTTTGCGCATTTTATCCATTCGCGTTTTTTTCTCTTCTTCCGGCATTTTCAAGGCCTCTAAAAGGGCTTCTTCAATTTCGTCAATATTATTGGGATTAATAATTATGGCTTGTTTCAATTCAGCAGCCGCACCGGCCATCTCACTTAAAATCAACATTCCCGGTTCATCGCGTTTTACCGCAATATATTCTTTTGCAACGAGGTTCATGCCGTCGCGCAAAGGCGTAACCAATGCAAAATTTGCAATGTGATACAAGGCCATCAGTTCTTCGAACGGAAATCCGCGATAAAAATAATAAACAGGGCTCCAGTCCAACGTTGAATAAAGGCCGTTCAAAGAGCCAATCATCTCATCAATTTTGGTCTTCAGTTCTGAATATCTGTCAACGCTGTCTCTTGATGGAACAACAACCATCACCAATGAAACTTCACCCCTGTACTCAGGATTGTTTTCAAGAAACTGGGCAAAACCTTTCAACCTGTGAATGATGCCTTTACTGTAATCGAGCCGGTCAACCGAAAGTACAAGTTTATGGTTGCCAAAATTTTGTCTGAACTGAATGGCCATTTTCTGTACCGTTTTGTCCAGAATTGCATTGTGGTGCAATTCGTAGTTAATTCCCATCGGGAATGCATCAACATGAATAATCCTGTCGTTAAAATGAATCTCGTCCAAATCGCTGTCAAGCCCAAGAACACGATAGGCCGCACTTATAAAATGACGCATATAATCGTGGGTATGAAAACCAATCAAATCAGCGCCCAGCAGTCCTTTTAATATTTCAGCACGCTCGGGTAAAACGCGAAACAATTCGTAAGAAGGGAACGGGATGTGGTGAAAATAACCGATACTGATTCCTTCAATTTTCTCCCTGAGCATTGCCGGTAAAAGCATTAACTGGTAGTCCTGAATCCAGACCATGTCTCCGGGTTTAAGGATTTTAACCGCTTCATCGCAAAACAACCGGTTTACTTCCTGATACGATTCCCAGAATTTTGTTTCGTATTGAATGTAGATATAGAAATAATGACAAAGCGGCCAAATCATGCTATTGCTGTAACCTTCATAATAGTCGCGTATCTGGTCTTCAGAAAGAAAAACCGGATGGAAATTTTCAGGCAATAAACCCGCCCGAATCACTTCTTTTTCCTCCTCATTATCCGAAAAAATTCCCGGCCAGCCAATCCATTTCTTTTCTTTAAAATCCTTTAACGAACCCAGTCCGGTGGCAAGTCCACCTTCGCTGCGTTCATATACATATTCATTATCAGTTTTGCTAACTTTTAGCGGTAACCGATTCGAAATAATATAAAGTGCCATTTTTAGTTATTTTAAACGACAGAAATTGAGAGTTTTACCAATTGTAAAAACATATGTTTCTGTTCGTTTTTGTGAAATATGGTCAATTTACTAAAAAAAAACAGTTTTTCGGCTATAAGAGGTTACAAAAGCAGCAAGATTTGATTTTATAGACACATATAAATTTTGCCAAATCAACATCTTTGGCATATTTATTAAACCTGGATTATCAATTCCGTTTCCCCTTTTTTCAAGTCGAAACAAACAAAGGTTTCCCTTTTTTCTGAATAAAAAGTTCCCGTTTTTAAATCACTGATTTTATGCACTTGTTGAATGGGAGCGCTGTTTTTAACCGTTGGATTTTTAATCGATGCATTTATTCTCAAAGTAAAATCGGGCGCTGCAAACGGAGCTTTCAGTTTTACCGTATTTTCTTCAGTTGTCAAAATTGTTAATTCTTTTGCAGCCCAGTAACGCGAAATTTCGCTCAGTTTCATCCAAGTCAGGTGGTTGTATTTCTGGTCGAGCCTGCGTTTAATTTCTTTCAGGATGTTAAAACCGAGTTTTTCACCGTTGTAATAAATGCCGGGCCAGTGACAAACCATAATTGCAGGTTCACCGCTTTCAATTACATCAACCATTCGCCCGGTTTGCAAATCGGTGGTAATAAATTTGTTTTCATCTCCGGGTTCCAGTCCGTCCCAGCCGCCAAACCAATCGCCGGTACAACCTAAAATGGATACAACACATTTCGGGTCAGCACTTTCGAGGCCTGAGGTAAAACGTACCTGTGGCGCTACACTTTTCCCCTTTTCGGTAAACAAATCGCGGAAATAATGAGAAATTTCAACATTATAAACATCGCTGACTGCCTGTAAAGTTCCCAGTGCAAGGTTGTCCTGGTTTCGCCCGCCGTAACCACCCGGAGTAGTCAATCCTTCGCAGTACAATCCGGCTTCTTTTAAAATGTTCAATGCATACGCCTGGTAAGCAGCCAGTTCGTCGGCGCTTTTGTTCTGACTCCACTCCCAGTTTTCCATAAATTCGGGTGTGGCCTGTGGATAAGGTTTTCCTGTTTTTATATCGATAACCCGTGTGTGGCTCACCATTTCGGGGTGAATATCCCAGTTGGGAACAATCACATCGCGAATGAGTTTTAAACTTTCTTCCAGTTCGCGTTTGGTCCAGCCCGGAATAAACCGGTTCACCCAACCGGTACAGGCAGGGTAGGGAACAATGCTGTATTTTCCTTTCACTCCGTTTTCGGCGCTCCACTCGCCAAATTCGCGCACAAAACTGTCGGGAATTTCACGGGGAAGTTTTCGCCAGTCCTGTTTGTAATTTTCAGGAAAAACCTCGGCAAACTGAGGAATTCCATAATGCGCCATATTTACCAGTGTGGTTGAATCGTCGATAATCAAACTCACGGGAACACGGTTTTTTGGATTTACAACTTCAACATTCATCCGTTTATTGGATGAGAATGCCAGTTTGGGTGAAATGGCAACAGCAGCAGCGCCTGTTGCAGAGGCTTTAAGAAAGTTACGCCTGTTGTAGTTCATAATTATTCGTTTTAAAAAGAATGAAGATAGTAAAAAAAGAAGCTTCAATCGTTACACGTTAACACACACCGCAGCTATCCGGTAATTTGCCATCATGGAAATAACCCGTAAAAAGCGGGTTTAAGCCAATAATTATCTTAAATGTGGGATTTTAGTTGTAATGAGGGTTTGATTAATCTCAAAACTTTCTTGGGAACATGAAACCCCGCCAATTTCGGAGCCAGTTAATTTTCTTCCAGTATTTCAATAGTTTCATTTAGTGAATTCTGTCTCGCAAAGTCAATGGCATTCAGGCCATAATTACCTTTAAAATGTCTGTCTGCCCCATGAGATAACAGCAGTTTAACTATATCGTTAAATCCATGTTGAGAAGCAAACATTAAAGGTGTTGAGTTGTCGTTGTCTTTGGCGTTGACATTTGCTTTGTTTTCCAACAATATTTTAACTGAATTAATTTTACCGGCATTAGAAGCAAACATTAACGCAGTATAACCTTTCTCGTCTTTCTGCTCTATCGAAGCACCTTTTTGAATTAGCATTGCAACGACATTGTCATTGCCCATGAATGCTGCCGCCATTAAAGGTGTCAGTCCAGTGTCGTCAGTGATATTTTTGTCTGCATTAGCCTCTAAAAGTGCCTTAACAATGTCAATATTGCCATTTGCAGATGCTGCAATTAACGCTGAGCTGTTAAATATTTTCTGTTTCTTGTCTGTCCCTTTTTTATTTAGGTCAGCACCGCTCTTAATCAAAGCTTCAACAATTTTCACTTGTTGTCTGCTTGCAGAAAGTAGAATTGCCGGCAAAAAATTCCTGTCAAATGAATTCGGATTTGCACCAGAGTTGATTGCCTGAATTGCTTGGTCAATAGTATCAGTAACAATTGCATTTATCAAAACAATGTCTAAAGGGCTTTGTCTGTCGGCTGGGTTTCCTTTGAATATTCTGTCAAACAGGCTCATTGGTATTATTGTTGTTGTTGTTGTTGTTGTTGTTGTTGTTTAATTGTATATAAGGTTCGGTAATATATGAAGTTGGGGATTGCGGACTTTGTTGTCGGGTTGCCGCAAATAACCCAGGTGAGCAGACCTGCGCAAACCCTCTGACAGCAATGGGTTATAAACGCTGCCGTTTTTTATTATCTTTCTTTCATTTGTCAATTCTACCAAACTTTAGGTATTAATCGTTGTTTTGTTCTTTTTGTATAATCAGTATAACCCAACAGTTCTTTTTTTAAGGCCTCATCTTCAAGATATGTCCTTATAAACAATAGAAATACAGCGATAACTATTGGAATTATACTCCAAAGTGAACCTGTTAATAAAGGCAGGGCAACCAAAGAAATTGCCATTCCTAAATATCCCGGATGTCTGACAATTTTGTAAATGCCTGTGTCGCAAACGGTTTGTCCTCTGTCGGTTTGTATTCTTACAACACTGGAAAAGTATTTATTTTCTTTTCTTGCAGTCAGAAAAATCACCTGTCCAATTATGGTTAGAATAATTCCGACAGCATAAATATGCCAATGAAAGAATGGCGACCACTGAAAACGACCTGAGTCAAGTCCAGCTATCACAACACTTGTCAAATATATAAAGCCTGAAAAGCCTAAAATAATCTTGTCCCACGACTTTGCTCCATTTCCAATTTTTGACCGTTCAGTCATTAAGTCCGAATCATTTCTTATAGTCCAAAAATTCATTAATGCGGTTAACAGATTAGTTCCTAAAAAAATAAATCCTTGTATGTAGTCAATTTTCCATGCAGAAAGGAATAAAATTGCCGAAAAAAACAAAGTTGTAAATAATGTCTTGATTAAAAATTTAGTTTTCATTATTCTCCATTTTTATATCTGTCAATTTTTTTGTCCCGGTGGTTCCTGAAATGGTAGCTAACGTTTGACAAATTGGCCAGTAAGGAATTGCGGGCGATTTCCTATCAGTTTACACCGGCTTTTTTTACGAGCCAAAAACGCTCGCATACCACTGAAACCCGCATACACTATACCAAGTGAAGGCAAACGTTTTTATTGCATTTTGGTTAATTCATTAATAATTTTCTCAATTTCCAAATTTAATCCATTAATTTCATTGTCATATTTATCTGTGCTCTCAGTAATAGCTTTCTGAATGGTTTTATAACTTTTAATTCTCAATTGACAATATTCTTTAAGTCGTGTGTTTCTCAAATGAAGTGCATCTGGCAAATCATAAGTATCTACTTTTTCAATCAGCTTGAAACTTTCTTCCCAGTTTTTGATCCCATTATTTTTTATCTCAAAAAGTATCTGCTCATCTGTCGAAGTTGGTGTTAATCGATAAAGTCCAAGAGCTTTCTGTTCAAGCTTTATAAACTCCTGCATATCCTTGTCATATTTCCAAATATCACTTGTAATGTTTTTAACAATCACAAAAGAACCAATTGAAAAAACAACAGTTAGAATTCCAATTGTTATTGGTTTCAATATTTTATCTGGCTTTATCAAACCTGGATAGAATGAATAACCAATAATTAAACCACTTAGTAAACCTCCAATATGCGCTGCATTATCAATTCCACCTTTTAAGCCATTGGCTAAATTGTAAAAAACAAAAACTCCAATACTAATCAAGAGAGATTTTCTGGCGGATTTTTCAATTAATCTGGTGGTTAGTAATGCAACAAATACACCATACATTCCGAAAATGGCACCTGATGCACCTGCACTAATTGTTAAATCATTCCAGTATATGCTTGCAACACTACCTGAAATACCCGCAATTAAATAAGCACTTAAAAATCTGGTTCTGCCTAAGTATGGCTCAAGCAATAAACCTATATACACAAGTGCGTACATATTCATTAGTAAGTGAAATATTCCAATGTGAAGAAATGTACTTGTAAATAATCTCCACCATTCACCTTCTATTGTAACTGGCCGAAAATTTGCTCCCCATAAAAGCAGACTTTCATTAGATGGCATTAATAAATGAACTCCAGCTATTGCCATTACCGCAAAAACCAAAATATTTAGAATTACGATTATCGGTGTAACGAAATATCCTTCTGTCGGAGTTATAAGAGAAAACAATCCTGATACTTTTTCCTTTTTATTTAAAGGTGGATTTATAATATCTTCCCCGGCACCAACAAAGTTCTTTGATAACTCAGAATATTGTTCTTCGATGTTTAGATTATCAATATCTTCTCTTGTTTTTTTGAAAGATGCAAAAAATGAATCAATGTTTTTTCTATTCTTACCCCAGTCTACTATTTGACTTCCTGTGCATTCACTTTTAACATTAATATTTCCGACTTCAATTTTTATTTGAACTTCTTCACTCCACGAACTCATTGAGAATTTAGTATAAGCAATAAATCCTGATTCGCTTAAATAGCCAATGTTCCAGTTTAATTTTTTTACAGCTTCAAAAGCCAAAACAAACAATTGTTTTTTATTTAAATCAGAAATTGGAAGATTGTCAATCTGTTTAGGCGAGAATCCAAATGAAACTTTACTTTTCTTTTCAGTCTCACGTTTTTCTGTCTCTAGTAAAATTTTTGCTTTATCGATTTCAAAATGTTCACATTCATTTTCAAAATCAGCTTTTTGGTTAGTCAAGCTGCAAATTAATCCTTGTCTTGAGTCAAATTTCTGTTTAATACACTTTTTACAGTACTCTAATTGTTTCGTTCTATCCATTGATGTTCAAGTTGTATAGGTCGTTTTAAAATGTTTGTCAACGGTTAATACCCCGAAGTTATTACACTTTTTTTACCTTACTTAATTTGATGTATTGAATTGATATCGTGCG
>DATITY010000212.1:0-7331 GCA_035467235.1 Draconibacterium sp.
CATTGTGCTGATAATCTTTCTTTTCCGGGAAACAACTGTATATTCCGGGCTTCAATTGCTTTGTCTGATTTTATTTCGATTGAATATTCACTGACTTCGGGACTGAAAAATGCTACAGTTGACGTGTCGCCATCGAGTAAATAATTGATATTCTGAATTTGTGGAATGCTGCTTATTTTCGAATTGACGTTGGTCAGCTTTGTTTTTTCTGCCTGGATTGCCGGAAATGCCAGTACATAAACATCCTGAAACAATTCTTTGGGCTGTTGCAGTTTTATCTTCACTTTGCCCGGACCTTTCACCACCGTTTCGGAACTTGCCAGATAGCGCATTGCCATTTCGGGTTTTACCCAGGGCCCGCCAGACTGACTCCAGCCGGGGCAGTTAAAAGTTCCGATATCCACTCCAATTCGTTTCCCTTCATTTACCGCGTGAACCATGCAATCCCACCACTCTTCGCTCAGCATTGGCACCGGGCCATCCACTTCGGGCGGATTGATATTCCCGATGAAAGCCGCGCCAATACCCACTTCCTTCATCGCTTCCAAATCTTTGGTAATCCCCTCTTTCGAAATATCGTCGTTTATCCAGTACCAGTAGCACCAAACCGTGTTGCTGTCATGTGGCGTAACAAATCCGGTTTGAATTTTCTGAAATTCATCCTTTGAAATCGGTTCAGTTTTGGTGCAATTTGAAAAGAAAACCGCTGCAAAAAGCAGGATTGCGAACCTTACAATTCCTAAAGTATTTTTTGCTATTCTCATGATATGATGATATTTAATTAATCAATCCTTAGCCATTAGTTTCACGGGACGGATTTAATCAGAATAACTTTACGGATTTGTCAGTACCGGCACTTTCAAATACTCATCACTATTTGCAAACTCCCATGTATTCAGGAAACCGATGCGGATAATGTTGGTCATTTTCTCCCAGTTGATTTTTCTGAGTTCATCTGATGGCTGGTGGTAATCGGGGTGCATGGCTGCCATAAAATAGAAGTAAGGAATTCCGGCTTGTGCAAAAGGCGCATGGTCGCTGCCACCACCGAAACTTTCAGAGCCGCGGTAACCCATATCGAGATTAATGCTGTATTCAGAAATGTTCTTTTTGGTGATCTCTACAATGCCCTGGTATGCTTTTGTATAACTCATGTCCGCTTTGTTTTTGGCAGTGTCGCTTTCGGTATCGCGGGCAATCATATCATAATTCAGGTTGAGTGCAATGTTCATCTTTTTCTTCAAGGCTTCCTGTACAAAATATTTCGAGCCGAACAAACCTTTTTCTTCACCGGTCCATGCAGCAAAAATGATTGATTTTTCAGGTTTTTTGCCGGTTGCCATAAACGCTTTGGCAATGGTCATTACGCCAACCGTACCAGAAGCGTTATCATCGGCGCCGTTCCAAATGTAACCGTCGTATTTTCCCAAATGATCATAGTGTCCGCCAACAACAATATATTCGTCTTTCTTTTCGCCTTCAATATAACCAACCACGTTGCGGGCTTTCACAATTTCCGATTTTACTGTTGTATTAAAAGCAATCATTTTCCCGGGTAGTTCTTTTGAGGCAGACGTCATTTTTTCCATTGCATTTTTTTCAAATTCAGCAAAATTTATTCCTGTTCCCGCAATGATTTCGTTGGCTAGTCGGGTTGTAACCGTAAACACCGGAAGATTGGATGTCAACGTATCAGAAGGCATTGCCATTGAAGTGTTGTAATAGGAATCCAGCGGTTTATCGGCTTCGTAATGAGCGCCTTTCACAGGATAAATCTGGTTTTGTGCCCACACCAGCATTGGATTTGAATCTGCATTTATCTGAATGATTGCAATTGCACCTGCTTCTTCAAGAAGGGTGGCTTTATCGCGTTCCATATAATACATTGCACGCCTGTCACCGGGTGCAAACTTTTTGTAAGCCACCGATGCAGTGTCTTTGTGTCCGGGAAAACCGGCAAGTACAACCGCAATTTTTCCTTTCAGGTTTATGTTTTTCAGGTCATCGTATCCTTTTTCCTTGTTCTGAAAACCATATCCCACAAAAATTACAGGTGCTTTGGCTGTTTGACCAACAACTCCGGTGCGCACACTAAAATCGGTTTTGTAACCAAAATTTACGGCTTTTTCGCTGTTCATTCCTGTGGAAATTACCGCAAATGTCTGTTCCTCGCCTGGTTCGTATTGTATCAGACTGAAATTTTGAAAATAGGTTTTCCCTGCTTTAGGACGATTTCCTGCCATCCATTCCCGACGTGATGGCGTATTAATGACCTCGTCGCCAAAAGGTTTTATTCCATAAACCTGAAACATGGAAGCGATATAATCCGCCGCAATGTATTCTCCTTTTGTTCCAACCGCGCGGCCTTCTGTCCAGTCTGACGCCAGAAATTCCAACTGACCTTTTACTGCTTCCTGAGTAATGGCTTCCAAACCTTTCTCAAAGTCTGTTTGTGCAAAAACAGAGATTCCTGTTATAAACAGGATTATCAATACGAAATATTTTTTCATGAAATGAATTTGTTATGAATTAATGTTTTAATGATTATTGAACTTATGGTTTAGGGTTGTAATATTAAACATTTCATTGAAAAATCGATTAAATTCCAAACCTATATTCATTTTAAATAAGCCATTCAAAATAAAAACAGCTTATTAATTCGTGTCCTTTTCCGAAATTTATTCTGATTAAATAGTAACCATTATGATAATCTGCAGTATAAATAATTAAAAAACATCGTGCCACATTTATAAAAACCGCGCAAAATAATCTCACTATGAAAACAAATCAGCTTATTCAGGTCAGCGGAGCAATTATCAAGGAAGAATCGATTGCTCTGATTACTGCGAACATTATGGAACATACCTGTGTTGCAGAAGCAAACATGCCATATTCAAACTACTACGGAGTTGCCCCGTTTAATATGCCGACAAAACCAAATTCACTGTTTTTGTTTACCGAACACTATTATACCCTGGAAGAGGCGTTGAGATATGCGCAACTTATTGATATGTGCTGTATGCAAAGTTTAAATATTGCTGTATCTGTTCTTGAATTTACCAGCGGTCATTATCCTGCCATCAGGATTAAGAATTTCCCTGACTATAAAATGATTCGCAAACTGCAGGAGTGTTTTGCTGAACAGGGAGTGAAATTTGCCAAAAAGGTTCACGTCGGAAATACAGCAGTTATCAGGACCAACAAATGCTTTAGCCTTGAAAAACTGGATGAAAACATTTACCTCGACCACCTCCAGGAAAAAACAGGTTACATCGCTCTTTCGAAGTTGATCCATCATGACAAATACCTTGAAATCATGGATGATATCAGGCACAATGTAAACTGTTCGATGTTTGATGCCGCAAGAGGAGCGATTCTGCTGGATTCGAAAATTACCGATATTATAAGGATATACTCAGGAAATTTGGATATCGACTTACTGAAATGTATCCGGAAAAAGTTTGAACAATCGATATAAGAGAAAATCAATTTTAAATTGTATAAACCGGTAGAGACGCACAATTGTGCGTCTCTACTATTTTTTCAGCGCCTCATCAATTTCCTTTAAGCGGTTTTTTACATCAGCATTGTCAGGGCGTAACTCAAGCGCTTTTTTGTACCAGAACCGTGCAACATTGTAATTTTTGGCATCGAAAGCAGCCGATGCTTTTTGTACATCAGTTTCAAACTGCTGACCTGACTGACCGGCCATTCGTTCTGCTATTTTATTTTCAATCTCCTTTATCTGGTCTTTTGGATATTTTTCGCTCGCTTTTACGCCTAATGCCCTGTTGTACCAACCGCGTGAAACAGCATATTGATTGTCGCGGAATGTTGAATCGGCCAAATCCACAAATTTCTGGTAATCCCTGTCGAGTTGACTGGTTAATAAGCTATTCAACAAGCGGTTAATTTCATCGATACGCTGTTTTGGGTAATTTTCATCAGGTTTTACATCCCATGCCTTGTAGTACCAACCCCGTGAAACAACGTACATTTTAGTGTCGAACAGTTCATCTGCCTGCTTAATATACTGGTCGTAAATATTTTTGAGCTCTGCATCACTTGCAACTCCGCGGGCTTCAATTTCATCGCTTAATTTTGCAATTTCATCGCTGCGCCGTTGTAATTCTTCAGCCGACTGTTTTTCGGCAAGAATGCGCTGCTGCTCTTTTTGAAGTATATCTTCAATTTTGGCTATCTGACTTTTTGGGTACTGCTCTTCCGCCTTTACTGTCAAAGCCTTTTCGTATTCAGCTTTTGCCTGCAAATACTTTTCTGTTTTAAAGAATCCGTCAGCGGCAACAATAATCACACGATATTTTTCATCGATGACCTGCTGTTCAAGAATCCGATCAATTTCCGTAATCCTTTCTTTCGGATAAGTTTCTTCCGGCTTCAACACCAGCGCCTCATTGTATTTACCTTTTGATTGATCGTAACTTTTACCGGTAAAAAACCGGTCAGCCTGTTGAATTAAGTTCACGTAGTTTTTATCCTTTAATTCCTGCTCTTTTTTGGTTTGTTCCACAACCGCAAGTGTCTTTCCAATCTCATCAATTCTTTGCTGCGGATAAGTTTCTTCCGGTTTTACAATTTGCGCTGTGCGGTATTCATTTCGGGCATTTTCGTATTGTTTTTCATTGAAAAGGTTGTCGGCTTTTGTAATTGCTTCGTTGTAGTTTTTGTCCTTTTCGGCCTGGATGGCGGTAAGTCTTGCAGCTTCTGCGGCAGCAGCTTCCTGAGCAAGTCGAACTTTTTCAGCTTCAGCTTCGGCAGCCAGTCGTGCCCGGGTTTCAACCGTTAAATCGATTTTGGCAATCTGTTCGCCAGGATACGATTCATCGGGTTTAGCTTTTTGGGCTTCGTTGTATGCCAGTTTTGCTGCATCAAACTTCTCGGCCTTGAACTCCTTGTCGGCTTTGGCAATTGAGGTTTCGTAAGCTTTTTGGGCTGCCGAAAGTTGTGCCATCAAAGTTCCTATTTCGGTTATTCTTTGCTGCGGGTAGGTTTCTTCCGGTTTTACAGTTTGCGCTGTCCGGTATTCGTTACGGGCACTTTCGTAGTTCTTTTCGTTGAAAAGATTATCGGCTTTTGTAATTGCTTCGTTGTAGTTTTTGTCCTTTTCAGCCTGGATGGCGGCAAGTCTTGCAGCTTCTGCGGCAGCAGCTTCCTGAGCAAGCCGAACTTTTTCTGCTTCTGCTTCTGCAGCCAATTGGTTTTGTTCAGCAACTAAAACATCAATTTTCCCGATCATTTCGGGCGGATATTTTTCCTCCGGTTTTATCCGGCCAGCATCGGCGAAAGCCTCTTTTGCTTTTTCGTAAGATTTTTGCTGAAATAAGCCATCTGCTTTTGTAACCACCTGCTGATAGGTCTGATTTGTTTTTTCAATCTGACTTAAAATGGCATTTATTTCTGCAACTTTATCTTTCGGATATTTCTCTTTTGGTTTAATTCCCGCAGCCTCGTTGTATTTTCCCCTTGCATTTTCATAATCTTTGGCACCAAACATCTGATCTGCCTGCGTCAATGCTGAATTGTATTTTTCATCTACGCCTTGTGCTGCAAGCAAAACATCAATCTCTTTTACCCGATCGAGTGCATGTTTATCGGTTGGCCGAATTCCCAACGCTTCACCGTAAAGCGATTTTGCTTCACTGTAACTCTTTAAAAGAAACTGATTATCTGCTTTTGCAATCAAATCGCCAAAATTTCCTTCAAGTTGTAATTTCTGGTTTATTTCTTCTATTCGCCGTGCCGCATATTTATCGTCGGGTAATATTGCTGCGGCTGCAACATAATCTGCCAGTGCCTCTTTGTAAAGTTCTTTTTTAAGGGATTTGTCGGCAGTAGCAATCAGCTTGTCATACATCAATTTGTCGGCCAGTCCCTTCATAATCCCCTTAACCACTGCAATTTTCCGGGTTGCCGGTTCATCACCAGGTTTCAAATTCAGTGCATTTTCATACGAAGCAAGCGACTTTTCGTAAAACTGCTTTTGGAACATAATCTCACCCTGCTGCATTGCCTGTTTGTAGCTCTCCTGTTTTTCGGCATTCTGAGCTTCACTGGCCAAAATTTCGTTGATTTCCTTCAGCTTGTTTTTAGGGTATGCCTCGTTCGGTTTTATCTGCAGCGCTTCCTGATAACTTTTTGCCGCCTCGTTATAAAGCAACTGTTTAAACGAATTATCAGCCTGGGCAATTATATTGTTATACTGCTCGTCGGCTGATTGTTTTTTCAGCAAATCGTTTATCAATTTCACCTGCTGATTGGCGTAATTATCGGTTGGTTTTATTGATAGCGCCCGGTTATATGAATTTCTTGCATCAGTATATTTTTTTTGATTGTACAAAAGGTCAGCTTCTTTAATTAATACAGCAAATCGTTCTGCCAGCGCTTTATCCAATTCCGCCGCAACCATCATCAATCCAAGCAAATCGTTTATTTCGGCAATTCGGTCTTTTGGAAACTGTTCATTAGGAAAAATTTTACTTGCCGCTTTAAAACCATCGAGCGCAGCTAAAAACTGCTCCTTGCTGTATTCTTTGCCTGCCTGTTCGAGTAATGAGTTGTACTCCTTTTTCATTTCAGCCAACTCAGCGCGGGTTAATTTCGATAAATAATCAGATTCCTTGCCAATTAACTGAGACTGTAAAACCGCCTGTTCAATCAGCTTTGCAATCTGTGCATCGTTGTAATACAACTCGGAAATGAAGTTGTCAACATTTTGATTGTAGTAAATTTTGAGGATGGTATTATCAACAAACGACTTATCGATTCCCGGTATTTCAGTAAATAAATTAATATTTAGCGGAAATGGCGGAAAACGGGGATCGCTTTGTAACACTTCTTTCGGCACAGAAGCATCTACAACAATTTTTTGTGAAAAATTACCTTTTAACGTAAAAATGAGCTCGTATTTGTGATTGTAATTCAGTTCAACTTTATAATTTCCGTCACCGCCAACACCGTAATTGTCCATTCGTCTGCCATCGATAAACATTTGAATTACAGCTCCCTCAACTACACCTTGCTGAACATTAATTTTCCCTTCAACAGCAATTCCGTTGCTGCGTTGCGCCATTAGCGAAATGGAAAACGAACTTAATAAAACAACAACAAAAACGAGCCTCAGATAAAAGATCTTCATATAAAAACAAATTCAATTAACAAGAAACGAAGATATAAACAATAAATTATCACACTCTGTCTGAAAATTAAATTCCCTTTTTTCATTAAATAAATTTCCAATCAATATCAAAATCAATATAAAAGTGTTAGTTTGCTTTCAATTTAACTGAAATTGAATATTTAAATCTATGAAA
>DATITY010000213.1:0-1629 GCA_035467235.1 Draconibacterium sp.
CCCGCGCTCATGGCCACACACGACGAAAAAAGGTCGGGATGCCGCATCGAAAGAAGTAAAGCGCCGTTTCCACCCATCGAAAGCCCTGCAATGGCGCGGAATTCCTTTTGCGGCCGGATACAGTATTCCTTTTCAATAAACGGGATAAATTCCTTTACAAACATATCTTCCCATGGATCTTTCCCGTCGAAACTATTGCAGTACCAGGTTACTTTTCCATCGGGCATCACAATTATGCAGGGAGGAAAATCTCCGATTGCAATTCCTTTGTCGGCAATGCCATTTGCTTCACCAAACTGAATCCAGCCAGTTTCATCGTCGGAATAACCATGCAGCAAATATAAAACCGGGTAGCTTCGTTGCGAAGTTTCATAATCGGGTGGCAGATAAATTGAATATTCCACAGGATAGTTAACCAACTCACTTTTAAACTTTAGCGATTCAATTACTTTCCCGGTTTGAGCAAATCCGGAAATCGAGATGTAAATTGTAAGTAGTGTAATTAATATCTTTTTCATATTCCACTTTATTTTTTTTTACAACAAAACTATCAATTATTGAAGAAATCGAAATTCAATGAGCATAAATTAAAGCTGATATTAAATGCGTTTTTATTATGTTTGGGCAACAAATTACGGATTTAAGCAAAAAAATTATCATGAAAAAACAACTTTTCTTTCTTTTCATTTTAGCGACCATTTTCACTTCTTGTTCTGACAAGAAATCGTTAGTCCAGTTTCAAACCTCCTTTGTAAAAATTGGTATCGATTCAAAGGGATTTATTACTGAAATTCAGGATTTAAAACTTCAGAAAAATTATCTGGCAGCCGATACGATTGCACCTTTGCTTTCGTGCCGGGTAAATGGAAAAATCATTTATCCTGTTTCTGCATCCTTTGAAAATCAAATCCTTAGTCTTCAATTTGAAAATGAACTGGCAGTCAAAATAAAAGTGGAAGAAAAAACAACTCATATTACTTTTGAACTTATTGAATCAAATCAATCTGAAAACGTTGATATGATTATCTGGGGGCCAATTCCAACAACAATAAAGAAAATAATCGGTGAAACCGTTGGCGTAGTTCGTGGTGATGAGTTTGCCATTGGAATACAGGCGCTAAACCCGAAAACACTTGGAGGTTTTCCATGGACCGATAACGACTGTACACCGCAATTCGATATTTTTGAACAGGACGATTATTCTGATTTGAGCGAAGCAAACAAACGCGAAACGTTGTACCGGGTTGAAGCTGCCAAACCCGAGAAATTCGGGAGCACTTTGCAGGCATACTGCAGAAACCGGACTGAAGAAAGGATCATTGAAAATCTTAGTCATAAAAAATATGTTTCTCCGGTTTATGAAGATGGAGGAATTATTGGTTCGAAAATCGCCCTGTTTGGCTGCCCGGTTGAAAAAACACTTGAAACAATCGGAACAATTGAGGTTGAAGAAGGCCTCCCCCACCCAACCATCGACGGCGTTTGGGGAAAAGAAGCAACATCGGCTTCAGCGGCATATCTTATTTACGATTTTGGTGAACAAACCATTGATGAAGCGATTGCTTACACAAAAAAAGCTGGTTTGCGATACCTTTATCATTCGGGACCATTTAAAAACTGGGGACATTT
>DATITY010000214.1:0-1673 GCA_035467235.1 Draconibacterium sp.
ATTCAGCAAAAAGGTTTTTATATCCTTGTTTTGCTGAGATTTTAATGCTTTTAACAGTTGACCTTCAACAAAATCCTTTTCCTTTTCTTTGCCGAATTCACTGGCATACCTTGAACAACTGTTAATGGCAAAACGCACGGCGGTGTCGTCTCCTTCGCCGGGTGCAACCAAAAGTTGGGTAAACATCTGAAAACCTTCCGGGCCAAGTTGAATCATTTCGCTTATCACCCGATCGCGGTGAACCAAATCTTTTGTGGGCATTTGCGCCAGAATATCAGCAACTTTAGTGTCGAGTGTGCGGTTGTCCTGCGCAAAACTTCCGGTTGAAACAATGGTTAAAACCAGTATTGTTATAATGTGAAATATATATTTCTTCATCTTTTAAATAATAAATATTCAATAATTATTAAAAATTAAATCGTCCAAGGAGCACGCATTGGCTGGTTAATCAACCGGTTGGCACCTTCATCGTCTATAAACTCGAGTTTATCCGGATCGAAATTTAAAGTGCGTCCCAATCGAACGGCTATAATTCCCAGGTTTACCATCGTGGCCGAACGAAAACCATTGGTTTCATTCAACGCGAATTTTTTACGGGTTTTCACCGATTCAGAAAAAATTCCAATTTGCGGTTCGGGATCGGGAAGAGTTTCCAGAAATTGCGGGAGATTTGGAATGTCGGATTTAAATCCCCTGAAAATTTTACCGTTTGGACCTTCTATGTATGCAGCATAATCGTCTTTGTTTTCGCCGTCGAGAATTATTTTACAACCGTCGGCATAGGTATATTCAATTCTTCTCCACGAGCCCACTGCATCGTAATGCTGCTGCGGAGCATCCACTTCAATGCGCACCGGACTCGTATCGTCTTTCCCTAAAAGATACTGCACCGGATCGAGATAATGCTGCCCCATGTCGCCCAGTCCACCGCCGTCGTAATCCCAGTAACCGCGGAATTTTGCATGTACGCGTTCAGGATTGTAAGGTTTGTATGGCGCCGGTCCCAGCCACATTTCATAATCGAGGTTTTCGGGTACCGGCATTGGTTTCAGGTTGTGTTCGCCACTCCAGAAAAATTTCCAGTCGTAGCCGGTTATTCCGCTGACGGTAACTTTTAGAGGCCAGCCCAGAATTCCGCTGTCGATGATTTTTTTGAGTGGTTTTACATCGGTTCCCAATCCGTAAAAATTATCCTTAAACCTGAACCATGTATTCAGCCGGAACATTCTTCCGTGAGCATTTACAGCTTCAACCACTCTTTTCCCTTCGCCAATGGTTCGTGTCATCGGTTTTTCGCACCAAATATCCTTGCCGGCTTTGGCTGCTTCAACAGCCATTAAACCGTGCCAGTGCGGCGGCGTGGCAATGTGCACAATATCAACTTCGGGCAGTTGGCACACTTCCCTGAAATCACGAAATTTCTTTACATCGTATTCAATCTGACTTTGGGCAAGTTCGAGATGTTTGGTGTCAACATCGCAAATGGCCACCACCCGTGTACCTTCGTATGGAATGTGGCCGCGACCCATTCCACCTACTCCAATAATTGCCTTTGTAAGCTGATCTGATGGTGAAATAAAACCATTCCCTCCCATTACATGGCGCGGAATGATTGTGAATCCGGCACCGGCAATCAACGCACCCCTTAAAAATTTTCTTCTTGTTGTTTGATT
>DATITY010000215.1:0-4386 GCA_035467235.1 Draconibacterium sp.
TTCAGGAATTTATGATGGCGACATGGTAATTGGCCCTGGTTATACCCAGCCCGACAAAGCCGGTTCGTTTGCTTATGAACTCGTGAAATTGTACAAAATGACAAATACCACAACCTACCCGAACATCACCGATAAACGCTATTTGGATGCTGCCGTGAAAATTGCCAATACACTTGTCAATAAAATGATAGAAGGCGACAATAACAATTCGCCCCTGCCTTTTAAAGTAAATGCTGTTTCAGGAGAAATCGGGAAATTGAAAAACAATTCAGGAGACGGAAAAGATGACCAACTGAGCAGCTATACAAGCAACTGGTCGGGAACGATGGAACTGTTCCTGAACCTGATTGAACTAAAGGTTGGCAGTACCGGAAAATACCAGATTGCATTTGATAAACTGCTCAATTGGATGAAAAATTACCCGCTGAAAACCAATAAATGGGGGCCGTTTTTCGAAGATGTTCCGGGATGGAGCGATACACAAATCAATGCAGTTACTTTTGCGCAGTTTATGATGAATCACCAGGAATACTTTCCTGAGTGGAAAACCGAAGTGAAAGGAATTTTTGATTGGGTTTACAAAACGCTTGGAAATAAAGAATGGGAAAAGTATGGTGTGGTTGTGGTGAATGAGCAAACCGCCTATCAAACTCCGGGAAACAGTCACAGTTCGCGGCAGGCATCGGCAGAGTTGCAATACGCGGCGCTCACCGGCGACCAGTCGATGGTGCAAAATGCCATCCGCACGCTCAATTGGGCAACCTACATGGTTGACGATGATGGCAAAAACTGTTATCCGCGCGACGAAATCTGGATGACCGACGGTTACGGCGATTATGTGCGCCATTATTTAAGGGCAATGGCACTTAAACCTGAACTGGCGCCATCTGACCAGAATCATTTATTGAGTTCTACTTCGGTGATTCAATTAATGGAATATCCTCAGGCATTGGGAAAGTTCTATGGTTCTTACACACCTTCGGAAAAGACCAATAACACCCTGATCAATTACCGAACTTTCGATTACAAATCAACAGAAGTAATCCGGATGACTCAAAAACCGGAATCAGTTTTGGTTTACAACCGACAAATTCCGGAAACCGAACAAACCGATCGTGAAGGATGGAGTTGGAAACCGCAGGAAAAAGGAGGGATTCTGACTGTAAGGCATTGGAATGGGAATAGGATTTTGGTGATGGGAAAATAAATTATCATTGAAAAATGAAAAAAACCAACGCCGCCCGCATCCTTGATTCAAAATCCATCGAATACGAACTCGTTGAATACGAGATGGATGAAAGCGATTTGAGCGCAACAACTTTGGCAAAAAAGATAGGTGAAGACATTGAACAGATTTTTAAAACACTGGTCCTGCGTGGCGATAAAACCGGGATTTTTGTTTGCGTAGTTCCTGGCAATGCTGAAGTTGACCTGAAAAAAGCAGCCAAAATCTCCGGTAATAAGAACTGTGCAATGGTTCATCAAAAAGAGTTGCTCCCGTTAACGGGTTATATTCGCGGCGGATGCTCACCTTTGGGAATGAAAAAACCTTACCCAACCTACATCGATGAAACCTGCCAGTTGTTCGATCATATTTTTGTAAGCGCGGGCCAGCGGGGATTACAGTTCAAAATCAATCCGGAGGATTTGATAAAAGTTACAGGTTCGGTAGTTTGTGATTTGGTGGAATAAATGCCAGTTACTGTATTCCGTACAAAGGAATATTTGTCATCCAATCTTCTTTTTTATAGGGAAGTAAAGTTGCACGTACTGCTTTCGAAGGCTGGTATTTATCACAGAATTGTCTGAAACTTTTTGACTTTGTATTTTCTCCCGATTTTACTTCGATTGGAATAATTTCCCCTTCCTCCTGCACAACAAAATCGACTTCTGCAGTGCTGCGTTCGTTTGTCCAGTAACCAATATAACTTTCGCTTTTCAGCCTGAGTTGCTGCATCACAAACTGTTCGGCCAGTGCACCTTTAAATTCGGTAAAAACTTTGTCTCCATCAATCAGAGTGCGCACGTTTAATCCGGCCATTGCACCTAAAAGTCCGACATCATGTAAAAAAAGTTTAAAAACCGATAAATCCTGGTAAGCAATCAGCGGCATTCCCGGTTTCGATACACGATGACTTTTCAAAATCAAACCTCCGTCAATCAGCCACTGAATTGCCAGTTCAAAATCCTTTGCACGGGCTCCTTCCCTGATTATCCCGAAAATAAATTTTTTGTTCTCCTTCGCCAGTTGAGCCGGAATACTTTGCCAAACCATCCTTATCCGCGGGACTATTTCAACGGGTGCGTGTTTCGAAAAATCTCCCTCATAAGAATGTAAAATCTGGTTTTGTGTCTGCCGAACCAGTTCCCAGTTCCTGGTTTCTGCAAAAATTTTTACAACTTCAGGCATTCCGCCCGTAAAAAAATAGTACCGCAGGTATTCATTCAATTTCGCATGAAATATGGGCAAAATGCCCCAATCCTGTTTTGTAACTGCTCCTGCCAAACTTTCCTCGCCCAAGGCGCTTAAAAACTCGGAAAACGACATGGGCCGAAGATCCAGGAAATTTACTTTTCCCACCGGAAAAGAGAGGTTGCTGTGCAAACCCATCCCCAATAGCGAACCTGCGGCAATTACATAATATTCAGGAGCATTCTCGCAAAAATACTTTAACGACGTAAGACCTTTTTCTGCTGCCTGAATTTCATCGAAAACAATTAGTGTATCTTTTGCATCAATGGGTGTATTTGTGAAAATTGAGATTGTTGTAACTATTCGGGTAATGTCAAAATCAGCCTTAAACAAATCCAGAAGCGCCGGTGTTTCTTCAAAATTTACATAAACCATCTTGTTAAATGAAGTCTTCCCAAACTCCTTTAACAGCCATGTTTTTCCCGTTTGCCTTGCACCTCTCAGGATTAATGGTTTTCTGTACGTACTGTTCTTCCATTTCAGAAGAGATTCTAAACTACTTCGTATCATTTAATCGCTTGTATTTTAGTTATTTAAATTTTATTTTCCTTTTGCTAAGAAACAAAATTACACTTTTTACCTGAAATAAATGTATTTAAACTACACTTTTATCAGGGAATAAATGTATTCATACTACACTTTTATCAGGGAATATGTGTGTTTCGACTACACTTTTATCAGGGAATAATTCTTTTGAATATTATACAGGGATAGGAATCAACTGGGAAATAACAATAAAAACGCCGTTCAAAATTATATCTGAACGGCGTATTTTTTATGCGCTAAACGGTTTAGAACCGCTAAGCGCATAAAAACCAGTTTACAACAACCCCCGGTTTTTCAACAATGGCTCTATTCCGGGTTCCTTGCCACGGAAATTGAGATATAGTTTCATCGGTTCGTCTGTGTTACCTCGTTCGAGTATGTTGGTTCGGAACGATTTGGCCACATCCTGATTGAAAATATCGCCGGTTTCCTTAAAGGCATTGAATGCATCGGCATCCAAAACTTCGGCCCAGGTGTAACTGTAATAACCACTCGAATAACCCCACGAAAAAGCGTGTGCAAAATAGGTTGGACGATAACGCGGAATAATCTCCTTTATCAACCCGATTTTTTCCATTGATTTCTTTTCAAAATCGTTTACATCGATTTCGCCCGGTGTTGTAATGGTGTGAAAATCCATATCGAGGAAAGCGGCTGCAATAAATTCAGAAGTTACAAATCCCTGGTTGAATTTTCCGGCCTTGTCCATTTTGTCAATCAGTTTCTGCGGAATCACTTCGCCGGTCTGGTAATGTTTTGCATACATTTTCAGCACTTCGGGTTCGGCTGCCCAATGCTCCATAATTTGCGACGGCAGTTCAACAAAGTCGCGCGAAACGTTAGTTCCGGCTAATCCAATATAAGTACACTGCGAAAGCAAACCGTGCAGTCCGTGGCCAAATTCATGAAAAAAGGTTTCAACTTCATCGTAACTCAAAAGTGCCGGTTTGTCGCCCACAGGTTTCGAGAAGTTGCAGGTAAGCGAGACCACCGGGCGAATGTTTTTGCCATCAGCAGAGATTTTCTGTTCGCGGTAATTAGTCATCCAGGCACCGCCTTTTTTCGTTTCGCGGGGGAAGAAGTCGAGATAAATAACTCCAATATGCGAACCGTCGGCATCTTTCACTTCATAAACCTGGCATTCGGGATGGTAAAGCGGCATATTTTCGAGTTGTGTAAAAGTAAGCCCAAACAATTTGGTTGCCACTGCAAATGCGCCATCGCGTACATTGTTCACTTCGAAATAGGGACGGAGCTGTTCTTCATCAAGTGCATATTTTTCGGTTCTGACTTTTTCGGCATAAAACCACCAGTCCCAGCTTTCAATTTTGAAATTTCCACCTTCCCTGTCAACCATTTTCTGCATA